>JAJZMO010000268.1:2706-6800 GCA_021798235.1 Acidobacteriota bacterium
TGCAACGCCGACGCCCGACGAGGACGCGGGATAGCACTCGGAACGCGCGCGGAGAAGTTCTGTCAGAAATTCGCCTGAAACTTCATGGTTTTGGCGGATAATGGGAGCAGGAACCTAGGCTGGAAATTTCTGTGCGGATGGACAAGGGGCAACACAACATCAGGGGTTGGAGAAGGCGACAAGGCGGATGAGCAAAGTTCGAATCAACGATCTGGCGCGCGAGCTGGAAGTGAAAAGCAAGTCCGTTCTGGACGCGCTGGAGCAGGTAGGCATTACCGAGAAGAAGACCCACTCCAGCTCGTTGGAATACGACGAAGCGGAGCGGGTGCGCGTCTTTTTCAAGCGCGGTACCAAGCCAGCCGCCAAGGCCGCCGTGCAGGTTGCCGACAAGCCGAAGATTGATCTGTCGCGCATCTCGCGCCCCGGCGATGCGCTCAAGGCGATTTTGCAGCAAAAGGAAGAGGCGGCCAAGCGAGCCGCAGCTCCCGCCCGCGCCGCCGTGGTGGCCAGCCCGGCTGTGGCGGCCAAGCCCGCAGCAGAAGCGCAACCAGCAGCACCACCACCAGTCAAGGCAACCGCCCCCAAGCCCGAGGTTCCTGCTGCAGTCGAAGCGGCTAAGCCCGCTCCGCGCAAGATTGTTCCCCAGGCTCGACAGGCTCCGCAGATTGTGGCCGCGCCGCCCGTGGCTGCTGCTGCGCCCGCGATTGCTTCGAAGGTGCCCACAGGCCCGGTGATTGCCCGTCCGCCGGCGAACGCAGCTCCTGCGGTTGCCGCTCCGGCTGCCACTGCTCCCCGAGAAGTGATTGCGGAGATCAAGCAACCGGCAGCGCAGCCCGCAAAGACCGATGTGGCCGCAGCCAGTGCTCCTGCCCCAGAGAATACTGCGGCTCCGGTGGAGACGGCCAGCGTCCAGGCTCCGGAAGTGGCCGCACCGCCCCAGCCTCCGGCGCGCCGCATGATTTTGCCGCAGACGGGCCCGCGTCCCGTTTACACCGCACCCGTTGGCGCGGCCAATACAGGATTGCAGCGCGGACGCCCCATCTTTGAACGCCCGCGTCCACAGACTCCCGGGGGAGGCCCCGGTGGTGCCACCGGACGACCCCCCATGGGCGGTGGTCCAGCCGGCAAGCGTCCCATGCACCCCACCCGCCAATATCCCACAGGAACCGGAATGCCCGGTTCGCGCCCGCCGATGGCGGGGGGACGGCCCGGTTTTGGTCCGCGTCCCGGTGGGCCAGGGGGCGCGGCAGGCATGTTGCCGCCTCCGGGCGAAAACGCCCGCCCAGCGCGCGGGCCGCAGCAGCGACGCGGCGGACAAAAGCGCTACGAAAAATCCAAAGAAGGCCCGATGAAGGGCTTTGTGCCGCCCTCGCGCTTTGGGGCGCAGCCGATGTTGCAAGAGCCGCTTCCCATCACGCGCTCCATTACGGTTACGGAAGGAACCAGCGTTAAGGATCTGGCCGAGAAGCTTGGCGTTCGTGGCAAGGATCTCATCGCAGTTCTGTTGACACGCGGCGTCTTCGTCACGGTGAACCAGTCACTCGATACGGCCCTGATCAAGGAAGTGGCTGCGCGTTTTGGCGCAGATGCGGAAGTGATTTCGCACGAAGATCAGATGGAGAAGGAGTCGATCGAGAATCTGCTGACACAGGAAAATCTCGGCGAACTCGAAGTCACGCGCTCTCCAGTGGTCACGGTCATGGGCCACGTCGATCACGGCAAAACTTCGCTGCTCGACGCCATTCGCGAGACGGAAGTGGCCGCAGGCGAAGCTGGCGGCATCACCCAGCACATCGGTGCTTACAAGGTGCGGATCAACAAGGCGGACTCGCCCGCATTTGGACGCGAGATCGTCTTCCTCGACACGCCCGGTCACGAAGCCTTTACCCGGATGCGTGCGCGCGGAGCCAAGGTAACCGACATCGTTGTGGTGGTTGTTGCTGCCGATGACGGCGTTATGCCGCAGACGCTGGAGGCCATTGATCACGCCAAGGCCGCCAATGTGCCCATCATTGTTGCGGTCAACAAAATCGACAAGCCCGAGGCGCAGCCGGATCGCGTCAAGAAGCAGTTGGGCGATCGGGGTCTGGTTCCAGAAGCCTGGGGCGGCAACACGGTCTTTGTCGATGTTTCGGCCAAGAAGCGCCTGAACCTGGACCTGTTGTTGGAGATGATCTGCCTGGTGGCCGACATCGGCAACCTGCGTGCTACGCCCGACCGCGGCGCTGTTGGCACCGTCATTGAATCCAAGCTCGACCGCGGACGCGGTGCCGTCTCCACCGTGCTGGTGCAGAACGGAACCTTGCGTCTCGGCAACAGCTTTATCGTTGGCAACACCTTCGGAAAAATTCGCGCCATGTTTGACGATCATGGTCGCGCAATTACCGAAGCAGGGCCATCGACGCCGGTGGAAATTCTTGGCTTGGAAGGCATTCCCGATGCGGGCGATGTGTTCCTCGTCGTGGCCGACCGCGACAAGGCCAAGGGCATTGCGCAATACCGCAAGATGAAGGATCGCGAGGCCCAACTGGCCAAGTCTTCCCGCATCTCGCTCGAAGGCCTCTCCGAGCAGATCAAGCTGGCTGGCACCAAGGAACTGCCGATCATCCTCAAGGGAGATGTGCAGGGTTCGGTCGAAGTGCTGGCCGAGTCGCTGCAAGGCATGTCCACCGACAAGGTGCGCGTCAAGGTGATTCACGACGGGGTCGGAGCCATTACGGAGTCCGACATTCTGCTCGCCTCTGCCTCGAACGCCATCGTTATCGGCTTCAACGTACGCCCGGAGCGCAAGGGTACCGAGCTGGCCGAACAGGAAGGCGTGGACATTCGCCTGCACTCGATCATTTACGAGTTGCAGGATGAGATGAAGCGCGCCATGCTGGGTCTGCTGGAGCCGGTCATCAAGGAGACCGCACAAGGCAAGGCGGAAGTGCTCAACGTATTCCGCATTCCCAAGGTGGGCACCATTGCCGGTTGCACCATCACTCATGGCTATGTGCGCCGCGACTCGGAAGTGCGCCTGATGCGCGACGGCGTGCAGGTCTACAAAGGCAAGCTCTCCTCGCTCAAGCGCTTCAAGGATGACGCCAGCGAAGTGCGCACGGGCATGGAGTGTGGCATGGCCATTCAGAACTTCAATGACTTCAAGGTCGGCGATGTGATTGAGGCCTTCAGCTCCGAGAAAATTGCCGCAGAACTGGGTACGCTGACCAATGCAGGTGCATCGGCCTAAGCCAATCCACAAAGCATCGAAACAGCGCGCTTCGGACTTACTTCGAGGCGCGTTGTTTTTTTGCGTGCGCATTGTGTTGCCCCGGATTGCAGACAAGGATCGTTGCAGCGGCTGATATATTCATAGAGATGGCTGTGCAGACCCAAACCGCCCGCGCTTCTGAAAAATCCTCCACGGCAGCCGCATACGCACTTTTCCTTGCAGGATGGTTGGTGCCCGGCGCAGGGCATCTGCTGCAACGTCGTTGGGTGCGGGGAGCGCTGCTCTTTGTCTCCATTACGATGATGTTCCTTTTGGGCATGGCCATGCAGGGCAAGCTCTATGCGCCCAACACGGGCGAAGTTCTCGACATGCTGGGCTTCGTGGGAGATTTGGGGACGGGCGGACTGTATCTGCTTTCCTCCGCCGCCGGTTGGGGCCAAAATATTGTGCAGGTTGTCACGCAAGACTACGGGACTAAATTTCTCGTGGTTGCAGGCCTGCTCAACTTTATCGCTGCCGTGGATGCACATAGCATTCGCATGGGACGCAAGCCATGACCTTAGCCCCCTCCCACTTCACCGCCGTGTTGCTGTATGCGCTCTTTGCCTCCGTAGTCTTTGGCATCACGCAGCGCTCGGAGCCGCGCCGCATGTTTCATTACGGCCTCTATTGCTTCAGCCTTTTTGCATTGGGAACCATTGCCGCAAGCTGGCTGATGTGGCTGATCCATCATTGAGAATGTCCGGGAAGGACCCCATCGCTTGACCGTCCCCCCTCCACCTTCGGGCCAAGAACACGCACCGCCGCGCTTCCGCTGGCTGCCGGAGCTGCGCCGAGGCCAAATGTGGAGCTACTTTGGCCCGGCCTTTGTCGCCAGCAT
>JAJZMO010000029.1 GCA_021798235.1 Acidobacteriota bacterium
GAGATTCTCCCAGAGAAAAACGGGGCTGCGCCGCCGTTGCTTGTATCCACGCAATTGCAGGCGATCACGGATGGAGCGGGCAATCGCTGGCAGCCGGACCAGTATTATTCCGGCGGCAGAAATCTGGATCATCCATTTTCTTCCACGCATCGGTTCCAAGACGCATCCCCCGTTTTGACGCGGGAGCGCTATGGCAACTTTAACTACGCGATTCCCGCCGCGCAGCAAGCCAGCTACACCGTAACGCTTTGGATGGCGGAGCGCTATTGGGGCGCAGGCAACTCTGGGGTTGGTGGCGTGGGCAGTCGCGTCTTTGATGTGGATTGCAACGGCGTGCGTCTGTTGCAACACTTTGATATTCTTCGCGCCAGTCCAACCACGGGCATCGTCACGGTTGTGTTCCATCATCTGCGGGCCAATGCCCTGGGAAAATTGAACCTAAATTTTGTCCCCGTACAAAATGCTGCTGTCGTTAACGCAATAGAGGTGCAACACGAGTAGTTGCTCCTGTTAGCTTAACGCAGACTAACCTAGCCTAACTTTGGATTCTGCTTCGCTGCCATCAGTATTGTGGGGGCCGGAGCATCCATGCTTTTGTGTTTGCAAAATTTGGTGGAATCCGGCCCCAAATTTATCGCAATGGAGAAGCAGTCGTTATGCGTACAAAATTCCTGTCGTCATCGCTACGGTCGATCTTCACAGCCCGGCGCATACTGAAAAATCAAGGATGGAGATGCCTGGCCTTTGTCCTCGCGCTCTCTTCCCTCGGCAGCACACATTTGTTGGCCCAAGGTGCAGGGTACTGGCATACCAGCGGCAATCAAATTTTAGATTCCAACAATGAGCCGGTTCGTATTGCTGGAATCAATTGGTATGGCTTTGAGACTACCAACTACGTTGCCAACGGCCTGTGGGCGCAGGATTACAAGTCCATCCTGAACACGATCAAAGACAACGGCTATAACGTGATTCGCCTGCCGTTTTCCAATCAGGTGGTGGAATCGCCGCAGATTCCCGGATCCATCAACTATGGCAACGGGATGAACAGCGATCTTGCAGGACTGAACTCGCTGCAGATCATGGATAAGATTGTTGGCTATGCCGGGTCGATCGGGCTTCGCGTGATTCTTGACAATCATCGCTCCGAGGCCGGCAATAGCGCCGAACAAAGCGGCCTGTGGTACACCAGCGCCTATCCGGAAAGCGCATGGCTCAACGACTGGTCCACCATGGTGAATCGCTACCAAGGCTTTACGGATGCCAGCGGCAACCCCACGGTGATCGGTGTGGACCTGCGCAATGAACCCCACAATGCGACATCGGGTGGCTCTTGCTGGGGCTGCGGAACCCTGACCAACGACTGGCGTCTGGCTGCCGAGCGCGCGGGCAATGAGGTGCAGGGCATCAATCCGCACTTGCTGATTTTTGTGGAAGGCACCGATTGCTACAATGGAGATTGTGACTGGTGGGGCGGAAATTTAGAAGGAGCGGCAACCTACCCGGTGCAACTCAATACTGCCAACCAACTGGTCTACTCGGCACATGAATACGGCCCGGCGCTATTTCAACAAACCTGGTTTAACAGCAGTACGACGTATTCGAGCTTGGTGGCGAATTGGACCAAATTCTGGGCCTATCTCAGCCTGAATGACGTGGCTCCGGTATGGGTGGGCGAGTTTGGTACCGACAATACGTCGACAGATATTGAAAACACCACGCCCGGCTCGCAAGGCCAGTGGTTCCAAAGTCTCGTTACCTTCCTGCAAAACACGCCCCAGATCAACTGGAACTATTGGGCGCTGAATGGCGAGGACAGCTATGCGCTTTTGGATAGCAACTATGATCCAACCCCCGTCAGTGCGTTGAAGCAACAACTGCTGGCCTCGATTCAGTTTTCGCTGAATGGTGGCGGCGGTACGGGCGGTACAGGTGGCGGTGGCAGCACAGCCCCGGCAGCACCGACGGGTCTGACGGCGAGCGCAACCTCATCGAGCCAGATCAATCTGACTTGGACGGCCAGCACGACCTCTGGCGTGACGTATTCCGTTGTTCGCAATGGAACGACGATTGCGAGCAAGCTGACCACAACGTCGTATTCGGACACGGGGCTGACCGCGAGCACGGCATACAGCTACGTTGTCGATGCGGTCGATGCGGGGGGAACGACCGCCTCCAACACGGCCAGCGCAACTACGCAAGCCGCGGCCAGTGGTGGGGGTGGCAGCGCCTGCACGGCTACCTACGCCAACACCAACGACTGGGGCACGGGCTTCCAGGCTGCGTTGAGCATTACCAACCACGGCAGCGCGGCCACCTCCAGTTGGACGATGACCTGGACCTTCGCTGGCAACCAACAGTTGTCGGGCCTGTGGAATGGCGTGGCATCGCAAAGTGGCGAGACGGTGACGGTGACCAATGAGAGCTATAACGGCTCGATTGGCGCAGGAGCCACGCTGAGCGGCATCGGCTTTACGGCCAACTACAGCGGTAGCAACCCCAGCCCGACGGTCAGCGTGAGCTGCCACTAGACGGCGAGCATCTGAGGTTGCACTCCGGGCGGTGGTCAACATCCACCGCCCTATTTTTTCTGCAAGACGCAGGCGGGAGCAATGCTGGCGGCAAACGCGGCACCGAGGACAACAGGAGCCGAAGGTTGTGCGTCGTTACT
This sequence comes from Acidobacteriota bacterium, assembly GCA_021798235.1. The sequence goes on from JAJZMO010000029.1 coordinate 2,669, forward strand.
GGGTTGGCACGGATGCGACTTTGGTTTGTGTGGTGACGCTGGTGCGGTGGCAGGAGCCGATGGTCTGCCGAAAGCGGAAGTAGGGATGAAAGAAGAGTGCGGCGCGGGCGTCTCCCTGGCCTTCGCTGAGATCATTGATCCAAACGCCGTCGCTTTGCCGGGTTTGGTGTACGTGCATCCAAAGGCCTTTGTGTACGTTGGCCAACAAGCCGCCGCCAATTTTCACATCATGATCCAAGTGAGCGTTGAGATCGACGAGTTGCCCGGTTGCCTCGTCGATTTCCAGGGTTCCTGTCATGGAGTGGAGGAAATTTTCCTGCAAATTTTTGGGATGGAAGTTGGGATCGCCGCTTAAATCGTAGACCAGCGTGGTGCGTCCGTTGCGCAAAATGCGATGGCCGTTGGTGTAGCGCAGCGCATGCAGCAGGGTGTCGATCTGGCGCTCATCCTCACTTTGCTGTTTGGCCAGCGTGGCAGCGTTGGTGGCGTCGGCAATGGCTTTTTGCACGCGCTCGGACTCCTTTTTCTGCGCACTGGCGTCGAGCGGCACGCCATTCTTGGAGATGAGTTGGTCGATCTCGCGTCCGTTGACGTAGAACATATCGAAGGTGCGTGTGCGGGTTTTGAGAACGTTGCCTTGTGCATCGGTGCGCTGGCTGGTGCTGGTGATGCGGCAGATGTAACGCTCCTGCTCGGCGCGCATGGCGCGCAAGCCATCGAGCACGCGCTGCCGGATGACCGAGGCGCTGGGCAATGGCGCAGTCAGATCGGGGGGCGCGGGTGCCGTGGGTTTGGGAGCACGGGCGGGATGCGTTTGTGCGGGCGCGCAGGCGCAAACGAGCAGCGATGTTGCCAGCGCAAATCCGCAGCGTGAAGCCATGCCATCCATCCACATCTTTATACGTGTCCAAATGTATTTTGGTTTCGCGGCATAATGAAACAAGCCGAACGGTGCGATTGTGACGGCGCAATTTTTCGCTGTACAGAAAGTGGACTCGATGCAAGTACCCATAGAAACTGCGCAGGCTCCTGCGGCGCTGGGGCCATACTCCCAGGCGATCCAGAGCGGGGATTGGATCTTTACTTCCGGCCAGATTCCGCTGGACCCGGCCACGGGGCAGATTGTTGCCGGGGGCATCGCGGAGCAGACGGCGCGCGTACTCGACAGCCTGCGCGCGGTTTTGCAGGCGGCGGGTAGTGATCTGGCGCACGTGGTGAAGACAACGGTGTACCTGAAAAACATGCAGGACTTTGCCGCGATGAATGCCGTGTACGCCACCTATTTTGGAGTGGGGGGGACGCCCGCGCCGGCGCGTTCGACGGTCGAGGTGGCACGCCTGCCCAAGGATGTACTGGTGGAGATTGAGGCTATCGCGCTCCGATAAGCGCTGCTGGCTTTTGTCGGCACTCCCGGCACGCATGGATGCACGCGGAGCGCCCAAGAAATGGCTCCGGCGGCATCGCGGAGTGTATTTTGCAGCGACATCGCGGGTAAGATGAAGGCATGCTGATCCTGGCTTCTTCCTCCCCCCGCCGCCGGGAACTGCTGACCCAGGCGGGCTATTCCTTCCGTGTTCTCTCGCTGCCGGTTCAAGAAGACCGGCTCGCCGGGGAGGACCCTGTGCGCTACACGCAGCGCTTGGCGCGCGCCAAGGCTGAGATGGTTTTTCATGCGGAAAGCGCCGCGCCGCGCACTGCATCCAGCCCGTCGACAGACCCACTGTTGGTGCTGGGCGCAGACACGGTCGTGGTTTGTGACGATCAAGTGCTGGGCAAGCCGGCGGATCCGCAGGAGGCGCTGCGCATGTTGCAGTTGCTCTCTGGTCGCACGCACCTGGTGGTTACTGGTGTCAGCATCGTCTCTGCGGCAGGCATCGATGTCGCAGTCGAGACGACCGCTGTGACGCTGCATACACTCACCGAGCAAGAGATCCGCGACTACATCGCCACGGGCGAGCCGGTGGACAAGGCCGGAGCCTACGCCATTCAAGGCCGCGCCGGACGCTGGGTGCCCCGCATTCACGGTTGCTACTTCAACGTTGTCGGCCTGCCGCTGGCGCTGACCCAAAGCCTGTTGGAGGGCATGCGCGCCAAGCTGTCCGCGCAGTACGCATAAAGTTGACGCAAAGATCGCACGCGACTGATCAAGCTGTAATTCATTGACAGGAAGCGACTTGAAGTTGTGCGTCGTTTGCAGGGTGTTGTAGATTTGCCACATTGCGCGCGCGGCATTTTCCAGTATGCTCTCTAAGCAAGGATCCAGAGTTCTCTGGGAGTTTGTCTGGCGCGCAGGCTGCAATTCGAACAGACATTGGCTGCGGCGGTGGAGTTGCGCGGCGTGGGCATCCATAGCGGTGCGCCCGTGGAGATGCGTCTGCTGCCAGCGCCTGCGGGTGCGGGCATCCTGTTCCGCCGCACGGATCTGGACAATTTTGAGATTCCCGCCACGGGCCGCAACGTGGCCAAGGTCAGCTACGCGACCAGCCTGATGCGCCAAGGCGTGTTGATCTCCACCACGGAACATCTTCTCTCTGCACTGATCGGCGTCGGCATCGACAACGTGATTGTGGAATTGAACAATCTCGAATTGCCGATCCTTGACGGCAGTGCGTTGCCCTATATCCGCGCTTTCCAATCCGTGGGGCTGGTGCAGCAACGCCGCCGCCGCGAATACTTGTGCGTGCGCAAGGCCATTGAGGTGCGCGAGGGCAGCAAGTTCATCGGCATCTACCCGGGCGAGGGCTACAGCATCAGCTACGGGATTGATTTTCCCACGCCGATCGGGCAGCAATCCCTGACGCTCGACTTGGACTCAGGAGCCTATGCGACGGAGATTGCCGCAGCGCGCACCTTTGGGTTTCGTGAGGATGAGCAGGCCTTGCGCGACATGGGACTGATTCGCGGTGCGTCGGAGGAGAACGCCATTATTCTGACGCGCACGGGTGTGGTGAACGGGCCGTTGCGCTTTGCAGATGAGTTTGTCCGGCATAAGGTGCTGGATCTGATCGGGGACCTGGCGCTGGCTGGGCATCAAATTCAAGGGCGCGTGGTGGCCGAACGCGCCGGACACGCCATGCACACGGCGCTGGTGGCGCGTCTGCTGGGCAACCGCTCGGCGTGGGAGCTGGTGCATCTGCCCTCGGTGAGCGCCCGACAAGAAACGCCGCAAGCTGCCGTGGCTCTTTCTGCGTGATGCGCGCGCGTGCAGCGAGGATCGACAATTTCAATGCAGGTGGGGCGGCTTCGGTCGCACTGCTGGGGCTTGGCTCCAACCTGGGCGATCGCTGGGAGCAGCTGCGCGCAGCCGTGCGCGCCCTGCAAGCACACGGCGAGGTGCTCGCCGTCTCCAGCGTGTATGCAACCGCGCCGGTGGGCATGGTGGAACAGCCGGAATTTTTGAATGCGGTACTCACGCTGCGCACTTCGCTTGCGCCAGAAATGTTGCTGCAAAGAATGCTGGAGGTGGAACGTGGATTGGGTCGCGTGCGCGGGCAAGAGGCGAGTGGGCAGCCACGCGGTGGGCCGCGCATGCTGGACTTGGATTTGCTGCTGCACGGCGCAACGATTCTCGCAACGCCAGAGCTGACGCTGCCGCATCCGGAGATGCACCGCAGGCGTTTTGTACTTGCGCCCGCGGTGGAGATCGCGCCCAACCTTGTGCATCCTGTGCTGGGCCACACGTTGGCGCAGTTGCTGGATGCGCTCGAAGACGCGGGCAGCAATCGCAGCGCCGCTGTGCAACGGCTGGGCGCGTTGCACGCAGCGCAATCCGGCGCGTAATCAACACGCACACTGGATTCGATACACTGCGAAGTATGCAGCGTACGGTTCGTTTTTCTTTCTTCATCCGTTCCCAGACTTTTTTGCGGCAACATCGGTACACGGTGGCCTGCTTTGCAATGGGCGCCCTCGGTCTACTTGTGGCACCCACCTTGCGCAAGGTGCAGGCGCAAACGGAACAGGCTGCGGTTCCGGCACAGGCAACGATCGGCCCTGCGTCTGGGCTGGATTGGGTGTTCGATTCCACCACAGACGACCGGATTCTTACGCATTTGAATGCGGCAATTCACTTTCATCGCACCGCCA
>JAJZMO010000124.1 GCA_021798235.1 Acidobacteriota bacterium
TTGCAGCTCGTGAAAAAGGCCGCAGACCTGGCCGGCGTGCGCACGGACTTTGAGTTGATCGTGCGCCTGGCTGACAAGATGGGCGCAGACATCCGCACGCTGGTTCCCTTTGGTCCCAACGCCAACGCGGGCACGCGCGCCGATATGGGCCAGTCGCGCGGCGTGCAATCCGGCGAGGCCGACCGCCATGCCGTCTGGCTGACCGCGCGCAATTTGGAGCCAAAGCTCAGCCCGTTTGATCCGACAGCACTGCTCGATGAAATTCAACGCTTGGTGCCCAGCTATGACGTCTCGCGTATGGATTTGCTAGCTGGCAACGATCAACCCTTGCACGCCAACGCGCAGAATCGGGCGCTGGTACAAATTGTGAATCTCAACACGCGCCCGGACGGCGTACAGCCCACGCAGGACTCGCTCTTCACCTCGGGCACGCTCGGACGCTACAGCCAAAAGCTGATGGAAGAACAAACCTCCCGCGCACGCACCACGGTGGCGGCAGATTAACGCACAGCAACCCAACACGGCGGAACGGAACCTACAGACGTGAATGCAATGTTGATCTTCGTACTACTCAGCCTGCTTAAGGTCGCGGTCATCACCGTGATCCTGCTTACGGCTGTCGCCTATACGGTTTTGTTGGAGCGCAAGGTGGTGGGCCGTCTGCAAAACCGCTGGGGGCCAACGCGCGTGGGGCCATTCGGCCTGCTGCAACCGCTGGCGGATGGCATCAAGCTCTTCCTGAAAGAAGACATGATTCCCACCGGCGTCTACAAGCCGCTCTATCTGCTGGCTCCGGTCATCGCGCTGGCCTGCGCGCTCACTTCGATCAGCGTGATTCCCTTTGGCAACACGTTGCGCTTCCATGGCGTGGATCTCTTCCAGATCGCCGACCTGAACGTCGGCCTGCTGGTGCTCTTGGCCGTCACCTCCGTCGGCGTTTACGGTATTGCGCTGTCGGGCTGGTCATCCAATAACAAGTATTCGCTGATGGGTTCCGTGCGCTCCACTGCGCAGATGATCAGCTATGAGCTGGCGCTGGGCCTCTCGCTGGTCGGCGTGGTGCTGCGTGCCGGTTCCCTGCGTCTGCGTGACATCGTCAACATCCAAAATACGCACGGTCTGCTCTCTTGGAACATCTTCGGCGGTTTCCAATTCGTTGCCTTTTTCATCTATCTCATCGCGGCCTACGCAGAAACCAATCGCACGCCCTTTGACCTGCCCGAAGCTGAAACCGAACTGACCGGCGGCTACCACACCGAGTACAGCTCGATGAAGTTCGCCATGTTCTTTATGGCCGAGTACGCCAACATGATCACGGTCGGCTGCGTGGCCACGCTGCTCTTTCTTGGCGGATGGAGCAGTCCTTTTGGCAATTTGCTCCCCGCAATCGGCGGCCCCGTGGTGCAAGCGCTGCTGCCGGTTTTCTGGTTTGCAGCCAAGGTATTTTTCTTCTTGTTTCTCTATATCTGGGTGCGCGGCACGTTGCCTCGCTTCCGCTATGACCAACTGATGGGCTTCGGCTGGAAGGTGCTGTTGCCGCTGGCTCTGGCCAACATTGTTGTCACCAGTTTTGTGCTGGCTTTGCACGGCTGATGCGCACGGCGCGCATGGGCTAACTAAGTTTTTCTGTGTTTTAGAATGAAGTCCGGGCTGGCCTGCTGCGCATCCGCAGCGGCCCTTCCCGGTGAATCGACTGGATATGCACCTGGTTCTATTTCTCATCTTCGCGTGTGTTTGCCTGGCAGGAGCGTTGAATCTTCTGTTCCAGCGGCATCCCATCAACAGCGCCCTTTCGCTGATTGTGGTCATGACCTCGCTCGCTGTGCTCTACCTGCTGCTGGGCGCGGAGTTCCTCGCCTTGGCGCAGATCATCGTCTACTCCGGCGCGATCATGGTGCTCTTCGTCTTCGTCATCATGCTGCTGAACGCAGGCGAAGAGGAGCGCACCGGTGGCAGCCGCGCTGCATATCTGGCTGGCATTCCCGGCGTGCTGGCGCTGCTGGGCATTCTTGTTTCGGTCTATCTGTCGCAGGAAAAAAATCTCGGCCAAGCCACACTCGGCGGCTTTCTGGTCACCACCGGCGACCTGAGCCGCGTGCTCTTCCGCAACCTGCTGCTGCCCTTTGAGGTCACCTCCATCCTCATCCTCGTCGCAATTCTGGGCGCGGTCGTGCTGGCTCGAAAGGAACACTAATCGCGTGACTCCGGCCTCTTCCATTCCCATTGCCTGGTACCTGATCCTGAGTGCAGCGCTCTTCTGCACCGGTGTCGGCGCGTTTCTCATCAAGCGCAACGTCATCACCATCTTCATGTCTATTGAGCTGATGCTCAACGCCGTCAACCTGGCCTTTGTCGCCTTTGCTCACCACTGGCATCAGGTTAGCGGCCAGATTTTTGTCTTCTTTGTCATGGTGGTTGCCGCAGCGGAGGCCGCTGTGGGCTTGGCCATCATCATCGCCGTCTTCCGTTCGCGCAATACGCTGAACGTGGACCAGATGGATTTGCTCAAACTATGAACTCATCTCTGCATCTCTGGCTGCTGCCGCTGCTACCCCTCGCGGGCTTTTTGTGCAATGGAACGCTGGGCCGCCGTCTGCCCAAATCCATTGTCACGCTCGTCGCGCTGCTCGCTTCTGGCGCGGCCTTTGCCCAGGTGCTTTGGATCGCATCCCGCTGGAGCACGCTGGCCCTGCCCCACGTCGAAAGCTTCGCCGCGCCGTGGATCGCCGTCACTGGCCTGCAGGTACAATTTTCCTTTCTGCTCGACCCGCTCACGCTCATCATGCTGCTGGTCGTTACCGGCGTTGGCTTTTTAATCCATCTCTACTCCGCCGGGTACATGGCGGATGAAGACGGCTACTGGCGCTTCTTCGCCTATCTGAATTTGTTTCTCTTCTTCATGCTGACGCTGGTGCTGGCAGAAAACTTCCTGCTGCTCTTTGTCGGCTGGGAAGGCGTCGGTCTTGCATCCTATCTGTTGATCGGCTTCTACTTCGGCAAAAACTCCGCTGCGGACGCAGGCAAAAAAGCCTTCATCGTCAACCGCATCGGCGACTTTGGATTTTTGCTGGCCATCTTTCTGCTGCTCGCGCACTTTGGCTCGCTCAGCTTCAGCACCGTCTTTGCAGCCATCGCCGCGCACCCGGCCATGCAGGGCGGAGCGCTCACAGCCATTGCGCTGCTGCTGGTTCTGGGCGCCACCGGCAAATCCGCGCAGATTCCGCTTTATATCTGGCTGCCCGACGCGATGGAAGGCCCCACGCCGGTCAGCGCACTCATCCACGCTGCCACCATGGTCACTGCTGGCATTTATATGGTCGCGCGCACGCACGTGCTCTTCGCACGCTCGCCGCTGGCGCTCGGCGTTGTTGCCTGCATCGGCGCGGCGACGGCCCTGCTGGCCGCAACCATCGGCCTGGTGCAAACGGACATCAAGCGCGTGCTGGCCTATTCCACCGTCTCGCAGTTGGGCTACATGTTTCTGGCCTGCGGAGTGGCCGCATACTCCTCGGCGATCTTCCATCTGGTCACGCACGCCTTCTTCAAGGCGCTGCTCTTCCTCGCTGCAGGCAGCGTGATCCACGCGCTCGGCGGCGAGCAGGACCTGCGCGTCATGGGCGGACTGCGCAGCAAAATCCCCGTCACCTTCTGGACGATGACCGCAGCGGTCTTCGCCATCTGCGGCTTCTTTCCCTTCGCCGGCTTCTTCAGCAAAGACGCCATCCTGTTTGCCGCCTTCAACTCCACCGTACTGCACTCCTTCCAACTGGGCCGTCTGCTTTGGCTGGTGGGCCTGATCACCGCCGGGCTGACCTCGTTCTACATGTTCCGGCTCTGGTATCTGGCCTTCTTCGGCACTCCACGCTATGACGAGCACCACGCGGGCCACGGTGGTCATGGCGTGCACGAAAGCCCCTGGGTGATGCTGCTGCCACTGGTAGTGCTGGCAATTCTTTCACTCACCGGCGGTTGGATGGGCTGGCCAGAGGCATTGGGCGGTCACGATTATTTTGCGCACTTTCTGGATCCAGTCTTTGGCTCGGCTGACGCTCTGGCACCCGCGGCCAACGCTGGGTTGGAGCGCACGCTGGCCGCCGTCTCCATGCTGGTCGCGTTGCTGGGTTGGTTCGTCGCCGACACGCTCTACCGCCGCAAGCCACAATTGGCCGTCAACATGGCCGAGCGTTGCTCCGGTCTGCATCGCTTGGTGCTCAACAAATTCTGGGTGGATGAAATCTATGGCGCACTTGTGGTGCGTCCGCTGCTGGCTGTGGCCCGCGTCGCGCTCGGCGCAGGCGTGGAGTCGATCGCCATCGACGGAGCCAACACGGCAGCGGCCTGCGGCGCATCTTCGCTGAGCACATTTGTGCGGCGCATGCAGTCGGGCAACATCCGCTCCTACGCTGGCTGGCTGGCGCTGGGCGCAGCCGCGTTGCTGTTGTTTTTGGCGTATGGGGCGCATTGCATTTAGGGAAGGACCTCGTGCTGAACGCAAGTATTTTGTCGTGGATTACGTTTTTGCCCGTGGCGGGCGCGCTGGCGACTTGGCTGATGCCAAAACGCTGGCTGCGCGCCTTTGCCCTGCTCTTCACGCTGGGCATCTTTGCACTCACGCTCCATCTGCCTGCGCACTTCCATGTGGGTCAGCCAGGTTTTCAATTTGAGTGCAACCTGCCTTGGATCGCCTCCCCGGCCATTCATTACCACGTCGGCGTTGACGGTTTGTCGATGTGGCTGGTGGTGCTCGTCGGCTTCCTCGCGCCGCTCGGCGTGCTGGCTTCGTGGAGCGCAATTCAAGACCGTCAGCGGGAGTTCTACACGCTCTTTCTGTTGCAGCAGACCGCCATGTTCGGCGTCTTCGTCTCGCTGGACCTGATGCTCTACTACGGCTTTTGGGAGCTGTCGCTGATTCCCATTACGCTGCTCATCACCATCTTTGGCCGCAACAACGGCCGCGCCGCCGCCATCAAATTTTTCCTCTACGCATTCATTCCCTCGGCGCTGCTGCTGGTGGCCTTGCTCTGGCTCTACGCGCAGACCGGCACATTCGACTACGTGCAACTGCAATCGCTGCTGGCGCACAACTCCACTCTGCCCGCCACTGGCCTCTGGGTGGTCTCGCTGGCATTTCTGCTGGCCTTCGCCGTTAAGGTGCCCGTCTTCCCGCTGCACGCTTGGCTGGCCGACGGCATCAGCGAAGCGCCCGCAGCCGTGGCCATGATTCTGGCCGGCAAACTCGGCCTGTACTCGTTGCTGCGCTTCCACGTTGGCCTCTTCCCTGCACAGGCAGAACGCATTGCGCCAGTCTTAGTGGCACTCGGCGCAATCGGCATTCTCTATGGAGCTTTGCTGGCACTGGTGCAAACCGATATGAAGCGCTTGGCCGCCTACGGCACGCTCAGCGCGCTCAGCTTCTGCGTGCTTGGCATCTACGCCTTCACCACCGCCAGCATGGACGGAGCGGTCTTCCAAATTCTGAGCGAGAGCGTCTCCGGCGGCGCGCTCTTTGCCCTGCTCGGCTTCTTCTATGAGCGCTACGCGACCTATGACATGCGCCAGCTTGGCGGCGTGGCCCAGCGCCTGCCCGGTCTGGCGACGCTCTTCGTCCTCACGGCGCTCTCGCTCATCGGCCTGCCTGCGTTGAACGGCTTCGTGGGTGAGTTTCTCATTCTCAGCGGCAGCTTTTCCGTGCACCCAAAACTAGCGGCTGCGGCCACGCTCGGCGTCATTCTCAGCGCGGCTTATATGCTCTGGATGCTGCAACGCGTCTTCTACGGCCCGCAGTCGGAGCTGGCCTCCAACGCCACGGTGCGCGATGTCAATCTGCGCGAGCGTTGCGCTCTGTGGCCCGCCGTCGCGTTGATGGCCGCCATGGGCGTTGCGTCCGTTTTCTGGATGCGCGCCATTGACGCCAAGGTTCCCACGCTTGCGCCAGCCGCGGCACAAACATTTTCCACTGCAAGGATGGCCAACGCCCAATGACCGCGGTTCCCTCTGCTCTGCGTATTCTGCCGGAGATTTTGCTCACGCTCACCGGCGTGCTGGTCATGTTGCTGGAGCCGCTCCTGCCGGCCCAGCGCTCGCGTAAGCCGCTCGGCGCGCTCGCCATTCTGGGTGCTCTGGCCGCCATTGAAGCCAGCGCCTGGCAGATGCGCCTGCCCATCGGCACGGCCTTCTTTGGTGCCATCCGCACCGACGCCTTCAGCGGATTTTTTCATCTGCTGATCTGCGGCATCCTTCTGGTCACACTGCTGGTCTCGCTCGACTACTTTGAGGGCCATTCCTCGCACGCAGGCGAGTTCTTCGCGCTCACGCTCTTCAGCGCCGTCGGCATGTTGCTAATGACCAGTGCGACTGACCTGCTCATGGTCTTCATCGCGCTGGAGATTTCCTCCATCTCGACCTACATCCTGGCCGGCTTCCGCAAACACAGCGCCCACAGCGCGGAAGCCTCCATCAAATATTTCCTGCTCGGCTCCTTTGCCACGGCTTTCTTTCTGTATGGCGTGGCCCTCTGCTTCGGCGCAACGGGCAGCACGCAGATCGCTGCCATCGCCTCCGTCGCCGCCTCTGGCTCCGCGCACTCGCTACTACTGCTGGCGCTGGGCATGATGCTCATCGGCCTCGGCTTCAAGGTCTCCGCCGCGCCCTTCCACGTTTGGACGCCCGATGTTTACGAAGGTGCGCCCGCTCCGGTCGTCGGCTTCATGTCCACTGCGCCCAAGGCCGC
>JAJZMO010000096.1:0-1618 GCA_021798235.1 Acidobacteriota bacterium
TGAGTGATTTGGGCCGGGCGGACGTGCGTTTGTCCATGCCCAACCCGGCGTGGGAGGGCGTTGCGCGTCAGATCGAGGCCTCACTGCGCAAGGCAGGCGGCGCAGCGCTGGAGCAAAGCGTTTACCAGTCCAAGGTGCAGAGCGGCGCAACGTTTTTGACGCACATCCACCACCGCGAAACCCCGATGCGCATTCTGGCTGGCCAGTCGGATGCTGGCGTGGTCTGGGCCTCCGAGGCAAAGTTCCAAGAAAGCATTGGCAATCCACTCGTCGGCATTGCCATCCCCGCCGCGCAGAACACAACGGCGATCTACGCAGCCGCCACTGTGCGAGGAGCGGCGCACACACAAGCGGCCCACGCGTGGATCGAGTATTTGCAATCGAAGCAGGCGCAGGCCATCTATCGCAGCTATGGCTTCCAGCCCTACACGCCCGCTGCGCCCAAGGAACACTGATGCGCATGCGAACTTGGATTGCGATTGCGGCAGGAATCGCCGCGCTCTACGTGCTCACGCTGGCGATAGGCTTGGGCGGCTGGCGTTGGCTGCGCAACTTGCATCGTTCGCAGCCAAATGTCTGGCAAGCATGGCAGTTGCCCAGCGTGCAAAACATTCCCGGCGGCGAACGTGGTGCCAGCATTCTTTATGGTCGGGAACTCTTCCACGACACACCGGCTCTGGCTTCGGCTTACGTGGGGGGAAAACTTGCGTGTAGCAACTGCCACATCGCGGATGGCGTCGCACCGTATGCTGCGCCGCTGGTGGGCACATCCCAGACCTTTCCAAAATTCAGCAAGCGCGCCGGGCACACCATCACGTTGCAAGACAGAATCGAAGAGTGTTTTGTGCGCAGCGAAAATGGGCGACCGCTCCCCTACGATAGCCGGGAGATGCGTGCCCTGATGGATTACATTGGCTGGCTCTCCGAACCCAGGCCGCAATATCTTCCCTTTGTTGGGCGCGGTCTGGTCGTGTTGCCCAAGCTGACGCCGGATCCAGCACGCGGCGCACAAATCTACGCCACGCAATGCGCAGGCTGCCATGGCAGCAACGGAGCGGGCGGGCGTCCGCTCTTTCCGCCACTCTGGGGGCCCGACGCATTTAACGACGGCGCAGGCATGAACCGCATTGCCAAGATGGCTGCCTTTGTGCAGGCCAACATGCCGCAGAATCGCAAGGGGGCTTTGACTGCGCAGGAGGCCTACGACGTGGCCGCCTACATTCACGCGCAGCCACGCCCGGCCTTCAATCCCGCTTACAGCCAGTATTGATTAAAACGTCAGCGACACCTGCGCGGTATACATGCGCGGCGGAATGTAGTGCGTGCCGCTGAAGGTGGACAAAAAGTTGTACATCGCCACCTTGTTGGTAAAGTTGGTGGCCGTCAGGCGTGCGTTGATCTGGACGCGGCGTGCGCGCAGCAGATTGTCCCAACCGGCGGTCGCGTCGAAGATGGTTCGCGGCAGCACGCGCGGCGGGTTCTTGTCGTTATTCTCCGTGCCTGCGGCGGGAATGTAGAGCAGGCCGGATTGCAACTGCGCGGGCAGACAGCTTGTCAACGGCGCGCTGAGCGTGGCGCGCACGCCGTTGCAGCTCAGCTCGGCCTGCTGCTGCTGGTC
>JAJZMO010000096.1:1718-6713 GCA_021798235.1 Acidobacteriota bacterium
TACGGTGTGGGCATCAGGCGCGCATAGCCCAGGCGCAGCTTGGTTCCGGTTTTGGCCACGCTGTAGGTGCCGCCGACGCGCGGCTCCAGCATGTAGCGGCTGGTCAGGCCGTTGTAGTTATCCCCACGCAAACCCAGCAGCAGCGATAGGCTCTTCAGATTGATCGTGTCTTCGGCGTAGAGCGCCTCTTCCTTAATGACGGTGTGCCCTTGAAAGTGAAAGGAAGCCCCATTGCGGGTCAGGTCATATTGCAGCAGCCCCGGCTGAAAGTTCGGATTGGCCGTGTATCCCGCCGCTGCGCATTGGTTCGGATTGGTGTACGCATCCCCAGTCACCGGGCCGCCATTCGCAGTCAAACAAACAGGATTGAAAGCCGGACTGGTGATGCCGAACTGAAATTCTTCATTCAGAAATGTTTGATAAATGTCGGTGCCAATCTTCACATTGTTCACGCCCTTGGTGTAGGCGTAATCGACCTTGAAGCCAAGATTGCGCAACATGCGATCTTGCTGCATCGTCGCTGGCTGGTCGGCAAACTTGTTGCCGCTGGGGTAGTAGTGCACATTGTCTTGCCGCAGGTAGGGGTTCACCGTCAGCAGAGAATTCGAACCGAACAAATGCGCCCAAAATGGCGATACATCGTAGGTGAAAATCTCCGAGCGCTGATCCTGCCCGGCAGCCTGTTGATCGTATTGGTTGGGATTCTGAAACCAAGAGCGGGCCAGAATCAGATTCGTGTGCAGCGTGTCCTGTATGCGCGGGTTGTAATCGACGCGATCAAAAAAGTTTTCATTGTTGCCGTGCGCGTGCATCACTTTGTACTCCGGTGCATCGAGAAATCTGCCGGAGTTGACGCCATCGAACGAGGTAAAGTTGCCCGAGTGTTGCGTGCCGCGCGCGTAATCGCTGTTGAAAGTTGTCGTTCCAAAGGAGCCGTAGGCCAGGGAAGCATTGCCCTCGCCGTGCGGATTGCCCAGGCCGGAGCGGGTCGTCGTCACCGCGACGATGCTGGCCTTATCGCCATACTCCGGCGGAATGACTCCGTCGATCACCTGTAAGGACTGAATATCATTCGCAGAAATTTCATTGGAAAAAATACGGCTCTGCTGGTCAGAGATAGGCTGGCCGTCCACGCTGAAGGTTGTGTCCGAGTGTTCGCCGAGCGGATGAAACATTCCGTCGGAGTCGGCGGCAATGCCGGGGCTGGCCATGGTGATGGCCGAGCTGAGGCCAGAGTTGGTCGAGTCCTGCGGCAGCTTGGCGATCAGCGAGCGATCAATATCCGTATGCGCTGCCGGGTTGGAGTAGAGCAGATCATTGCTGTCGCCGTTGACCTCCACCGTGGTGTTGGAGTTGGCCAGTTGCAGCGTAATCTCCTGCGTAATGGGCAGCGGCGAGTTGATGTCCTCGTCAAAAGAGTAGGGCGCGAAACCATCCTGCGTTACGTTGATGTGATAGTGGCTCGCGGGTAGATTGCTGAAGCTGAACTGGCCTTGCGCGTCGGTTGTCGCCGTCTTCACGTAGCCAGAGACAAAGTCGTGGATCGTTGCCGTCGCTCCGGGAATCACCGCTCCGGTGGGGTCTTTCACAATGCCATCCACGGCACCGGCCACGCCGAGCGACTGCGCTCGCGCCGCCGCGCCCATCCAAAGCAAACTACACAAAACTGCAAGGAACCCTTTGCGGACAATGCCGCGCCCATACACCATGAAGCTCTCCTTCGATCAAGAAAAGAATGGAAACAATCACGCCACTGCGCCAGAAAAATTCTTCTGCCATGCGCTGGGGTGCAATTGCGAGATCGGAGACTTACGCTGCGGGAGCGGGCGGTGGACGGATGGAAAGGTCGAAGCTCCACAAGCGGTGATAGCGATGGAGCGGAGTGGGCACAATGGAGGCAGTGACCGCTTGCGTTACGGTTTGCGCTGCGTGGCTGGCAGTCGGCATGGCCGGGTGCAGCGCAATGCAGATTGGGCAGTGGTCGGGGCCGCTCTGTGTGCCGGGCGCGTGGAAGTGGCAAGCCTGGACCGACGCAGCCAGCAGCACAACGCCAACGCACACCAAGGCGCAGCCGCGCAGCAAAATGCGCAGCCAACCGGAGTGTTTCGCCCAGAATTTGCTTGAAAATTGCATCCAATCGCCTAGCTTGATCCTAGCACGCAGCCCGGCTACAGCTCGTGGCGAGAGCGCGCCGGAACGGCGTGCAGCCCTGGCTCCATCGGTATCGCGCTCTGTGCCGCGCCTGCGGCCTGCACGCCGTTGCGCGTGGAGTTTTTTACCGCATACATGGCGGTATCGGCGGCACGAATCACCTCATGCAGGCTGCGGCCATCCTCGGGCGCGCAGGCCACGCCAAAGCTGGCCCCCAGGCGCACCGCCAAGCCAGATTCGGCCAGAAAGCTGGTCTTCTGGATCATTTCCAGCAGCAACCGGGCCGTGTTCATGCAAGACTCTTTGCCCATATTTGGCAGGAGCACAACAAACTCATCGCCGCCGTAGCGGAAGGCCGAACAGAGCGGGCCAATGTTGTTGCGGATCAGCGTGGCCACCTCCGCCAGCAGCTTGCTGCCGTGCAGATGGCCATGCGTGTCGTTCACCTCTTTGAAGTGGTCGAGGTCGAGAAAGATCAATCCGACGGGCTGGTGTTTTTTTGCGCTGCGCTCCAGCGCCGAATCCAACATGGCGTACATGTGCCGCGCGTTGTACAGGCCGGTGCAATCATCGGTGATGGTCAGCCGCTGCACCTGTTCGAGCACGCGAGCATTTTGTATTGCAATGGCGGCGTAGTCGCAGAGCGCTTGCAGCAAAAAAATCTGCTGGGGCCGCAGCTCTTCCATCTTGCAATTCACCAGTTGGATCACTCCCTGTGTGCGGCCACGCGCGCGCAGCGGCAGACAGACGACGCTCTCTGCCGGGCGCTTGCCATTGTTCGCGGCGTCGGCATCGGCCAGATAGCGCGCATCCTGCTGGGGATTGTTGAGAATCAGCGGTTCGCCATGCTGCGCCACCCATCCGACAATGCCCTCGCCGACGGGAATGCGCTTGTGCTCCAGCGCCTCCTCGGCTCCAGCAGCATAGACAAGCTGTTGCGCCTCTTCGTCGAGCGTTAACAGCGACCAGTTCTCCGGCAAAAACGCCTGCGACATTTGCTGCAAGATGCTGCGCAACACCTGGTCTAGATCCAGCGACGAGGTCAGCGTGCGCGCCACCTCATGCAGCACTTGCAGCTCACGGTGCTGTTGCTGGTGAGGATCGGGAAATTGAATGTGTTTGGTCACTCAAGCCTGCTTGCGCCCATACGCCAAAGCCTGCGCGTTAGCCTACTGTATCGCAGACCGGAATCCTGCGCTATCGGGGCCAAGCTGCCCTGGAAAATTTTTTCGCGGAAACGTCCCAGCGTGGAAAGCCTTCCCTATCCGCCGATGTGAACCATGCTGCGCGATGGCTTCAAAAAGCCCGGCTCGCCAATGTGGTGCCGCTCCTCTTTGTGCGCCACCACGCGCTGGATGGTCGCCACCAGATCCGCATCACTGCCACCCCGGCGCAGCACGCCATACAGATCGTGGTCGGTTTGAGAGAACAGACAGGTGCGAATTTTTCCGTCTGAGGTGAGCCGCACGCGGCTGCAATGGCCGCAAAACGGATGCGAGACCGGAGCGATGATGCCAATCTCGCCTAGGCCATCGTCAAAGGTATAGCGCCGCGCCGTCTCACTCAACGCCTGCGGTGGCAACGGCACCACGGGCCGAAAGGTGTTCAGCGCAGTAAGAATTTCTTCCATGCGCACCACCACCTCGGGCGACCAGCGGCGATCTTCCTCCAACGGCATGAACTCAATAAAACGCACCACCACGCCTTCCTCGCGCGAGAACTTGGCAAAGGGAACGATCTGATCCTCATTGAAGCCGCGCAGCAGCACGCAGTTGACCTTCACCGGCTCCAGCCCCGCGCGCTGGGCGGCGCGGATGCCCGCCAGTACGCGGTCATATCCGTCTTCAATTCGGGTGATGCACGCAAACTTGGCGCGATCGACGGCATCCATGCTGACCGTGATGCGATGCAGGCCCGCGTCCTTGAGCGGCTGGGCCAGCTCGGACAGCAAATGCCCATTGGTCGTCAGCGCAATATCCAGCGCGTGGCCCGCGCCAGCGGCCAGCGGCTGGCCCTCGGCAGCAAAGGCCGTGCGATAGGTTGCCAGCTCACGGATCATCTCTGTCAATCCACTGCGCAGCAGTGGCTCGCCGCCGGTCAGGCGAATTTTTTCAATGCCCAGCGCCACAAAGGCGCGCGTCAGGCGCAGGTAGTCCGGGATGGGAAGCTCCGCATACTGTGCGCCCTGTTCGCCAGTGCGGCAATAGACACATTTGTAGTTGCAGCGGTCGGTGACGGAGATGCGCAGGTCGGTAATTGCGCGGCCAAAGCGGTCGCGCAAGCGCGTGGCCTGCTGCGATTCTGACTGGGGAAGGATGCTGGAGGATGGCGAAATGGAAGGCTGCGTTGCTGTCATCTCCATCCGCCCTTGAACCCTGTTGCCGGGGTGCCTGATGGATGCCCGGACAATTTTGGTGGAGCTAAGCGGGATCGAACCGCTGACCTCCTCGTTGCGAACGAGGCGCTCTCCCAGCTGAGCTATAGCCCCACTTCGGCTGGTAGTTGTAGTGTATCAGTTAGGCTGGAGCCGAGAAAGTTTCGGCTTGGAAATTTCCTCGGCATCTTGCTCAAGCGAAAGGACACACTGCCATGCCTTTGCCCCGGCGCTCTCACGCATCCCTCCTGTTAGCCGCCACACTGGTACTCACCAGCGGCCCTGCGCACGCAGGCAAAAAGCACGAGCCACTTACAGCCGACTTCTCCGTGCAGCAGACGTGGAAGATTGGCGGTACAGGCTGGTGGGATTATCTGACCACGGACCCGAACGCGCATCTGCTTTACATTGGCCGTGCCAATCGCGTGCAGGTGGTGGACACGCAGACCGGCAAGCTGGTGCATGAGATC
>JAJZMO010000181.1 GCA_021798235.1 Acidobacteriota bacterium
CCTTGCAGCCACAGGGAAGTCTGACTGTCGCTGCGCGTACGCTCTTGCTGCACTTGGATAATCGCTTTGCCACTGCCAGAAAGCTGCTGGCAGATCTGCTGGCATCGCGGGACCAATGGGGCCATATTTTCCCGGTCGCCCAGGAGTTTTCATCAGACGGGATGGATGCAATTCTTCATGAACGCTTTGCCGTTCACTTCGAACGACACGTGCAGAACGTTTATCGGCGCATCCAGGACGCACTCAACAAACAGAATGCACAAACCATTTTTTTCCTCATGCAGCACGCTGCACGCAATCTTTCCGCTGATCCGGATCAAAATAATCCTTATGTTGATTGTCTTTCGTGGAATAAGTTTCCTGATGCCACGCCAGACCATGCAGACTCTTGGAAACTCATTGCACAGTTTCTATTTACAAACGAGGGCACCTTGCGTGCTCCTCGCGGAATCACGAAAAACCAAGGCTTCCCACCGAAGGACCCACGCAAAAAGGAACTGCTGCAACTATTGGCTCAGCTTGCAGACAACCCTATGCTTGTAGATGCACTGTGTGCGGTTCGTTCTTGCCCATCCCCCGGCTACAGCAAACAGCAAAAAAACGTTTTGCTCTCCAGCTTTCTTCTGCTGCGTTCTGCGCTTGTGGAGCTACAACTCGTCTTCGCACGCACAGGACAAACCGACTTCACGCAAGTTATGCTTGCCGCGCGTAACGCGCTGCAACAAGACGCCAGCGGAGCCGCACTGGCACTCGGAACAAAAATTCAGCATTTGCTCGTGGACGAAGTGCAGGATACTTCTGTCACACAATTTCAACTTTTGCAGGCACTCACGCAAAGCTGGGACGGGCATAGTCAAACGGTCTTTCTCGTCGGAGACCCCAAACAATCCATCTACCGCTTTCGCAATGCAGAGGTTGCTCTCTTCGCACAGGCGCAACGTTATGGTCTCGGATCCATTCGGTTTGAATTGATAACTCTGTCCAAAAATTTTCGCTCGGAACACAAATTGGTGGAAGCTGGCAACGATTGGTTTGCACAGATATTCGCATATCCAAATGAACAGGATGCCATTTCCTTCACTCCAGCTCTTGCCGTCCGCAACGGTTCCGCACAGGGGCAGATTCAGTGGCATCCGCGCATACAGTCAACGAATGCAGAGCCTGCGCAATCCTCCGATGCATTGGAAGCACAGGAAATTTGTTTGCTCATTCGCCAAGTACAAAAGGAGAAGCAGGCAGGCTGCAAGCCTAAAAGCATCGCAATTCTCGTGCGCAAAAGAGCACAGGCTATCCCCATCCTCGCCGCACTCCGCGAGCAAGGCATTGGCTATCACACCGTCGACATGGACACGCTGGCAGACCGGCAGCCATTGTTAGACCTGCTCGCCCTCACGCGCGCACTGCTCCATGCGGCGGATCGTACAGCATGGCTGGCGGTGCTTCGCGCTCCCTGGTGCGGGCTTACCCTGGCCGATCTGCATATACTCTGCGGCGCGGACGATGAAAAATTCCGCGACTCTACCGTCTCTGAACTGCTGCAAGATCGCATCCATCTTCTCTCGAACGACGGACAAATCCGCGCGCAGAAAACGTGGACAGCCCTGCAGCTCGCGCAGGCCCTAGTCGCGCATGAACCTCTGTCCGTTCTCGTCGAGCGCCTGTGGAATACGCTCGGCGGCCCAGCCTGCATCCAACCACAGGATTCTCCTACCATCGATCAATTTTTTGATCTACTCAACGCTCTGGCTGCAGAACCAACGCCCATCAGCGGCGTACGCATTGAGGAGCAGATGCAAAAGCTTTATGCTCAGCCCCTCACACTCCCAGAAAACCCCGTCGAGATTCTCACGATCCACAAAGCCAAGGGACTGGAGTGGGACGTGGTCTTTCTGCCCGGCCTACATAAGAAAGTTCCGCCTGCAAAAACAAAATTGCTATTGTGGTCTGAGGAGTGGCCCTTGGATGCCAGCGCGGAGCCACGCATCTACCTGGCCCCGATTCAACACGCGACAGAGAAAGATGAACCCACCAGCGCTTGGCTCCGTCAACGCATCCGCGCTCGCGATGCTGCTGAGATGTGCCGGCTCTTTTATGTGGCCTGCACACGCGCGCGCGACCAATTGCATCTCTTCGCAGAGGCAAAAATAAGCAGGGATGGAAATCTAACCGCTCCGAACCAAGATTCTCTGCTTTCCGTCGCCTGGCCATTTGCTGAGACAATTTTTACAGATGCATCCGCGCATAAGGATGCGCCGGGAAAATTACTGGAAATGCCCACACCTTCCGCAGAGGATCGTGGGAATCTCCTGTCCTCTCTAGCCGCGCATGGCGAACCAGCATCCATTCCTCTGTCCAATTTTCGGCGTCTTCCTACCGACTGGCATCCAGAATGGCCGCAGATGGACTCACCGCCCTCCAATGCAATCTTGCAGCCGCAATCCTTGGAATCAGCAGAGGACACTTCCCCGCTGCGCCCGCAAGGTTCGCTCCATGCCCGCAATTTCGGCACAGTACTCCATGCGCTTTTGCAGCCGCTGGCAACAATTCTTCGTGGAGATCAAAACGCGGACGCGCAACAGGCAGCCATAGCCAAGCTGCAGCAGCCAGCGAAACTGCTCCTGCGACAAAGCGGAACCACCCCGAAGGAAGCAAAAATGTCTGCTGAAAAAATCCAGCGCACATTCGAATCTCTTGCGCACGACCCCATAGCGCAGTGGATTCTCGCCGCTCAACCGTCCATCGATTCCGCTCTACCCGAGTTTGAAATTCCCTTTACCGCCATGCAGCAAAATCAGGCGATTTCCGTGCGCCTGGATCGTATGTTCCTCGCAGGGCCAGAGCCTGGAGCAACAGGCATTTCTCATCTTTGGATTGTTGACTTCAAGACATCCGATCACGGCGCACACGGCCTGGAGGAATTTCTCGCAGAGCAAAAAGAAATCTACAAGCCCACGATGCAGCGCTACGCAAATGCAGTGCGCGCGGCCTATCCACAGGCCCCAGCAATTCACTTGGCGCTCTACTATCCGTTGCTGCTGCGTTGCACTTGGTGGGCGGCGGAAGAAAATTAACTACCTGTGCGCAAATGGTGGCGCACATCGGCCCCGCGCACCCAGAAGATGACATCCTCGGCAATGTTCGTGGCATGGTCGCCCACGCGCTCCAGATTGCGCGCGATGAAGAGCACGTCCAGCGCATACTGCGCCTGCGTCGGCTTCTCTTGGATGATTGCACCCAGCGTTTTATAGGCTCCGGCATTCATCGCATCCACTTGGTCGTCCATCGTCAGCACAGACTCGGCCATGTCGGCATCTGCATCAATGAACGCCTGCAGCGCGCGCCGCACCATGGACCCAGCCAGCGCCGCCATGCGTGGAATATCTACGGGCACATCCAGTGGCGGCATGGTGTACAAATCCCGCACACGCTCCACAATGTTCACTGCTTGGTCGCCCACGCGCTCCACATCCGCGTTGATCTTGATTACGGCCAAAATAAAACGCAGGTCGACCGCCATGGGTTGTTCCATGGCCAGCAGGTCCAGAGCCAGTTGGTCAATCTCGCGCTCCAGCCGGTTGATGCCCGGCTCAGCGGCCTGCACTTGGTCGCATAGGTTCAGATCCCGCAGACGGTAGGCCTCTGTCGAGCGCTCAATGGCCTGCTCGGCCATGCCTGCCATCACCAGCAGCTTCTCTTTCAGATCGTCAAGGCTTTGGTGGAACTTGATCCGCGTCATCCAAACCTGCCTGTGATGTAGTCTTCTGTGCGCTTGTCGCTGGGGTTGGTAAAGATTTTTGTTGTCGCGTCAAACTCAACCAAATTCCCACTCAAAAAGAATCCGGTGTTCTCGGCCACGCGCGCCGCCTGCTGCATGTTGTGCGTCACAATGACAATCGTATACTCACTCTTCAGTTCAAAGATCAGGTCTTCAATCTTCGCCGTTGAAATGGGATCCAGTGCCGAAGCTGGCTCATCCATCAGCAACACCTCAGGATCCACGGCCAGCGTGCGCGCGATACACAAGCGCTGTTGCTGCCCGCCAGAGAGACTCGCTCCCGACTTGCGCCGCAAATCATCCTTCACTTCGTCCCACAGCGCCGCGCGGCGCAGCGAACGTTCAACAATTTCTTCCAGAGCTTTCTTGTTGCGAAACCCATTCAGGCGCAAACCGCTGGCCACGTTGTCAAAAATGGACATCGTCGGAAAAGGATTGGGCCGCTGAAAAACCATGCCGATGCGCCTGCGGATCACCACGGGAGAAACGCCGTGATAAATGTCGAGATCGCCAATCTTGACGCTGCCCGTCACGCGCGCAATTGGGTTTGTCTCATGCATCCGGTTCAGGCACCGCACAAATGTGGATTTACCGCAGCCCGACGGGCCAATGAGCGCCGTGGCGTGGTTGGCCGGTATCTTCAGGCTGATTGAGCGCAGCGTGTGCGTCTCACCATACCAGGCATTCAGTTCTTTTACCTCGATGCCAACACCCACTAGCTCGCCCCTTTCAACACGCCGCGCGACGTAACAAACCGCACCAGCGACACGGATACCACGATCAAAACAATCAACACCAGGGAACCGGCCCACGCCAGTCGATGCCAATCATTGTATGGAGAAACCGCATACACAAAAATCTGCAACGGCAACGCGGCGATGGGTTGGTTCAACGCCAGACTTCTGTCGTCATTGCCAAACGCGGTAAACAACAGCGGAGCCGTCTCCCCAGCCACGCGCGCAAAGGCCAGCATACATCCGGTGATGATGCCCGTTGAAGCTGTGCGCAATGTAATCGAAATCGTCGAGCGCCAGTTGGGAACGCCCAGGCCCAGCGCGGCTTCGCGCACCGCGTGTGGCACCAGCCGCAGCATTTCTTCGGTGGTTCGCGTCACCGTGGGAATCATCATAATGCCCAGCGCCACGCCGCCAGAGAATGCGGAGAAATGCAGTTGCGGCACCACGATCAGCGAATACACCGCGATGCCCACAACGATCGACGGAATACCGTTCAGCACATCGGCAGTAAAACGCACCAGATTCGCCAGCGTGTTCCCCCGGCCAAACTCCGCCAGATACACGCCCGAGGCGATGCCGACAGGAATGCCAATCGCGCTGGCCACGGAGAGCAACACGCCGGAGCCGAGGATCGCGTTCTCCATGCCGCCGCCAGTTTCTCCCACCGGCTTGGGGATCTGCGTAAAGAAATCCCAGTTCAGGGAGCTGGCACCTTTGTACACAAGATAGGCAAAGATGGCCAGCAGGGGCGCAATCACCACAGCTGTGCCCAGCACGGCAATCGCAGTGGCCCCGTGATTCTTCCAACTCCGCCACAGGCGTCCGTCTTGTTGGATTTTTTTCTGCATCGCGGTCAGCTCATCCTCGCCGGAGCATTGCGCGTCACCGACCAAATGAGCAGCCGCGCTAGTGCGTTCACCACAATCGTCACCAGAAACAGCGCCAGGCCAATTTCAATCAACGCGCTCAGATACAGACTGCTGGTCGCTTCTGTAAATTCATTGGCCAGCACACTGGCCATGGTGTATCCCGGTGCCAATAGGGAGCGTGCAATCTCGGGCCGGTTGCCAATCACCATGGTCACGGCCATCGTCTCGCCCAACGCGCGCCCCAGGCCCAAAATAATTCCGCCCGCAATCCCCAGCCGCGCATTCGGCAGCACGCCCATGCGAATCATCTCCCAGCGCGTGGCTCCCAGCGCCAGCGCCGCTTCGCGCTGGCTTTGCGGCACCGTGCTCAACACCTCACGCGTAATCGAGGAGATGATGGGCAAAATCATAATGGCCAAAATGATTCCGGCGGCCAGCATACTCACGCCGTAATCGGGGCCGTCAAAAAATCCCGTCCAGCCCAGCGCACGCATCAGCAGAGGGTCAATCTGTGTGCGCAGAATCGGCACCAGCACCACCAGCGCCCACAGCCCATACACCACGCTGGGAATCGCCGCCAGCAGCTCCGTTAGAAACGATAGCGGCTTGCGCAGCGGAACAGGGCACATCTCGGTGATAAAGACCGCCGTGCTAATCGATAGCGGTACGGCCAGCAACAGCGCCAGGAAGGAGGAGATCAGCGTGCCATAGATGAAGCTGCGCGCGCCGAAATTTTCATTCACCGGATCCCATACGGCACGGTAGAAAAACGTAACGCCAAACCGTGCGATGGTCTCGCGCGACTGCCAGGCCAGCTCCCCAAAGATGAAGAGCACGATCAAAAAAATTGTCAGAGCGCAGGCCAGCATGCCCCATTGAAACAGCCGGTCGGCCAGTGCGGAGTCACTCTTGGCGCGCAAAAATCCCCGTGCCTGCGACGGTGGCACTGTCTCTGGCGCAGGCAGAATCGTGCCCGCACCTAGGCCGTCCAGGCCAGACTCACCCTTCCGCCAGAGATCGTTTGCAGCCAATTTGCTGTCCACTGAATCGGTCCCCACGCTCTCCGCCGGTTCCTTGTTTTCTCCCGTTCAGGGTACCTGATTTGTGTGAATTTTCCATGAATTCGCCCGCTGGCGGGCCAGTTCCGCGCCGAATTGCACGTACCCCTGCGCTTTTCGATTCCATGGCCGCCATTCCCGCCCCGGAATCCTCCCTATGCATTTCGCGTAAATACTTCTTGTATTTACCGTATATCCCGTGCAGA
>JAJZMO010000173.1 GCA_021798235.1 Acidobacteriota bacterium
CCAAATGGATGCAGCTTCATGGTTCCGAATCCGCCCCCTGCGCCGGTACATTCTGCACGTAAATTTGCCGCCGGTTCTGCATCAAAACAGTCTGCGGAACGTTTGCCCCCATCCATTGCCGTTGTCCTGGGTTGAGGGGCTGCGTATTCGATGGCTGCATTCTCGGTTGCGGCATGCGCGGAGGCACAGAATTGCTGGCCCGCTGCGTTTGCGCATCTGCGCTTTGTGTATGAACAAGTGACCGCTGAGGCACCGGCTGCACAGGAATCGTACCCGCTGCGGGAAAATCCTTTTGATCGGCGCTGGTGTCTGCCTTGGGCAACTCATCCATGCCTGCAGCGTTGTACTCGGCGAGAATGTCAAAGTTCACATCGGCTGCATCCTGAGACAGTGGCACCGCACCCGGCCTGCCGTTGCCTGTGCTTGCCTGCGCTGCGGATTCTCCGGCCAGACGCGGATGCAAAAAGTGTTTGGATGTTTCCAGATTTTTGACCAACTCAACGGCCTTGTCGCGTGCGCCGGTCACTTGCAGGCGCAGCAACACAGTTCCCGTCTTGGACATCTGCGGCTGCATGCTGAGTACCTGCAAACCGCCGGGAAGCACGTTTTCCAAATCCATCAGCGCAGCTGTCCAGGAAAAAGACTTTTGCGTGAAAAGATTGTTTAAGAATGCCGATTCCGCTTGCACGGCAGCATTTTGCGGCTCGCGCATCGTGTCCTGATCCTGTTGCCATTCCTGTTCCAGAGCGCTGGTGCGCTGTTGCCAGCGGCTCACTGCATCGTCGGCGATTTCAGCCTTGCGCTCCAAATGCTTGTGTGTGAGCCAGAGGCCAAACAACACCAACACCAACGCGCCCGCCAGCAGGCGCAAGCGCGCCAGCAATGGGCCTAGTTCCACAAAGGGCCGTGAAGCCAGATTGATTGTGACTCGCATCAGCCGTGCAGCGCCCCCACCACGCCAGCAAATCGACAGGCAGGCACGCCATTCGGAACCGCCTCCGCCAAAAAGTGTTCGCTGCGCACCAAACTGCGCAGCGGGATCTGCCAATCGCAGACGGCATTGAGTTGCGAGTACAGCAACTCCGGCGAGTCCTTCCCGGCCACCAGAACATGATCGGGTGTGCGGCCCAGTGCATCTTCATAAAATGCTGCGGCCATCAAAATCGCCTGAATGCAATCCTCTTCTTGAGTGGCAGGCGCAGCCTCTGGCAGTGCCACTTCATCCACAGGCACAGCATGGGGTGCAGTCGCATGTTCCAGTGTGCGGTAGAGCAGTAAATCATTGCCGCGGCTGATCGTGGTCGACACCGATTGCTGGCTCGTATGCACCAGCAAGTGCGCCTCATCCTCAGGCACGGCGGCCAGAGAGGCTAGCGTGGCCGGCAAAATTGCACCAGGCTCAAAACCAGCTGTGCGCAGGAGAGATTCCAATTCTTCGCGCAACTCCGCCTGCATTGCGGTGACCAGCACGCGCACAGTTTCGTCCTCTTGCGTTTTGCCAGAATGTAGCACCTGATACGAAATAGCTGCCTCGTCGGCGTCAAAGGGCAGCATCTTGCGCAAGCGAAAGCGAACGAGCGGCAGCGCCTCACTGTGCTTATTGGGCAATGCTTCAAAATCCAGTACCAGCACGCGCACGCAGACGTCGGGCACAACCAGCGTCACCTGTTTCGAACGGCTTTTGCCGGCGACGAGCTTCAGGGCTTTTAGATCGTGCAGTTCCGCTGCCAATGTGCTGCCAGAAAGAATGGGGGATTTTAACGCAGGAGCTACAGCACCAACTGGCAAGGGTTGGAAAAGCGCAGCCTGCACGGGCAGGCCCGGCGAAGCAGAGTGTGCCGCGTAGACTGCCTCGCTGGTAAGCGCGCAGGCCAAACGGGGCCGGGCTGTCGTTTGCAATGCTGATGGAATCCAGCGCATCGTTATGGATCTTTCGGCGCGCTTTTCACGCGTCTGCTCTAGCTTACCGCGTCGCTTCGATAAAGGTCACTTTATTAATCTCGCGCAGCGTGGTCAGGCCGAGCCGTACACGCTGCAAGGCGGATTCGCGCAGGAAGCTCATGCCCTGGTCGCGCGCCATCTTGCGGATCTCGGAACTGGGCTTCCGCTCCAGAATCATCTCGCGGATGACATCGTTGAGTTCGAGCAATTCGTGAATGGCCGTGCGCCCGCGGTAGCCGGTACCTCCGCATTCAATGCAGCCAACACCTTCGTAAAATTTGCAATCGGCCCAGTCTTTGGGATCCATGCCAGAGGCGTGCATCTCTCCCAGGCTATGGGTAACTTCGCGCTTGCAGTGTTCGCAGATGGTGCGCACCAGACGCTGAGCCAGGATGCAGTTCAGCGCAGAGACGAAGT
Organism: Acidobacteriota bacterium; assembly: GCA_021798235.1. The sequence goes on from JAJZMO010000173.1 coordinate 2,359, forward strand.
TGTAGGCCTCGACGCCCATGTTCAAGAAGCGGCCAATAACATCCACCACGTTGTTGGCGTGGACAGTGGTAAAAACCAAGTGGCCGGTGAGCGCGGAGTTGATGGCAATCTGCGCCGTTTCCTGGTCGCGAATTTCACCGACAAGAATCTTGTCCGGGTCATGGCGCAAAATCGAACGCAGGCCGCGCGCAAAGGTCAGGCCTTTTTTCTCGTTGACGGGAATTTGCGTGATGCCACGAATCTGATACTCGACCGGATCCTCAATGGTGATGATCTTATCCTCATCGCTTTTGATCTCATTGAGAGCGGCGTAGAGCGTGGTAGTTTTGCCGGAGCCAGTGGGGCCGGTGACGAGCACCATGCCGTAGGGTTCCCGAATGTAGGAGCGGAAGCGGCGCAGATCTTCTTCCGCAAAACCGACGACCTCCAGTGTAAGCTTGGTGAATTTTTCGCTCATCGACTCTTTGTCGAGTACGCGGAGCACTGCGTTTTCACCATGTACGGTCGGCATGATGGAGACGCGGAAGTCAATCAGGCGGCCTTTATAACGCACGCGAAATCGTCCATCCTGCGGAACGCGGCGCTCGGCAATGTCGAGTTCGCTCATGACCTTGATACGCGACAGAATCGTCTGGTGATGTTCCCGCGCAATGGGGGCCATCGCCGGTTGCAACACGCCGTCAATGCGGTACTTCACATGCAGACTATCGTCGTAGGTCTCGATGTGAATATCGCTGGCGCGGCGCTCGAGCGCGGTGAAGATGGTGGTGTCCACCAGGCGAATGATGGGACTGATGTCCTCTTCGGATGTGAGCTTCTCAATCGAAATACTCTCGTCGGCATTCTCGACGGCAGAGATGACATCGAAGGTGAGGCCCTCGCTGGCTTCATCCAGCACGCGCTGCGATTGCTCGGTTTTCTTCAGCAGGTCGGTGATCTGGCTCAGCGTGGCGACGCGGATGCTAAGACGTTGGCCGAGCAGTCCGGAGATTTCGTCGAGCACCATCAGGCGGCTGGGGTCGCTGACGGCAATCACGAGCCGGTCAGCCTGCTGCTCCAAGGGCACAAAGTTGTAACGGAACATGATGTCCACGGGCACGGTACGCAGCAGGTCGTGCTGAATGCGGAAGTTGCGCAGATCGACGTACTCGGAGCGATAGCGCTGGGCCAGCATTTTTGCTTGGCTCACTTCATCCGTGGTGCCGTTTTTACTGACGGGCATTACGACCGGATCGGCCATGGTGTTTCTCCCTTACGGTTGCCAGACAACCGCAGATTGCTTGACGTTGTTGCACTCCACTCGAAAGAACATATCGTTGCAACCGTAGCGCGCGCCCGCTACTTGCCGAAACTACCCGCGCCCAGGTTGAAGATCGGCAGATAGAGCGCGATCAAGATGGTGACCACAATGGTCCCCATGACGATTAAAATCGCCGGCTCAATCAGGGACAAGGCCGCTGTCAGCGCGGTCTGCACATCCTCTTCATAGAATTCTGCCACGGAGTTGAGCATTCCCGGCAGTGCCCCGGTGGATTCGCCCACTTCGATCATCTCAATGGCCAGTTCTGGAAAGATTTTTGTCTTCTCCAGGCTGCGGGCCAAGCCTTTGCCCTCACGCACGCTGACCACGGAGTTCATCACCGCCTGCGTCACGCGACGACTGCCAATGGAGCGCGCCGCGGTTTCCAACGACGGAACGGGCGGCAGACCTCCAGTGAGCAGCGTGGAGAGCGTACGCGAAAATAGCGCCACCTGATACTTGAGCCAAATGCTGCCAAAGATCGGCATATGTACGCGCACGGTGTCCATGGCGTTGGCGCCGCTTTCTGACTTGCTCCAGCGAATGAGCGCGAAGACACCTGCAGCCAAGGCCACCAGTCCGTAGGGCAAATAGATCTGGATATTGTTGCCGACAGCAAGCATCAGAACGGTGATTGCCGGCAGCTTGGTGCCAATCTGGTCGTAAAGCGCAGCAAAACGCGGCACCACGAAAGAGATCAAAAAGATCAGCAGCACGGTCACCATCACGATGAGCAGCACGGGATAGACCAACGATGCAATCATCTTTTTGCGAAAGGTGAGCGAGATGCGCTGAAAGGCCAAGTAGCGACCTAGAACCTCTTCGAGATTGCCGGAGCGCTCGCCGGCCAGTAGCGTGGTGTTAAAAATGACGGGAAAATTTCCCTGCGCCTCAAATGCGGCGGACAATGCCTGGCCCGTGCGCACACGCACGCCTACATCCTCCAACTGAGCGCGAAAGGAGGGATTCTTTTGGCGCTTGGCGAGCAACTCCAACGAGGAAAGAATAGGGAGTCCGGCACGGATAAGCGTGAGGAACTGCTGATTAAAGATGAGGAAGGGTTCCAGCTTGATGCTTTTGCGCTTGCCACCGGCCATGCCGCGTGGACGCACGGAATAGACTAAATATCCAGATTGGGTAAACCGCGCCCGCAACTCTTCTGCGGTGCTGGCGATGTGTACCTGCTCCTGCACATGCCCGCGTTCATCGGCCAGCTTAACTATGAACTCCGCCATGATAAATTCAGATCTCCGCGCTGCGCCTGCTTACATCGGCGGCAGACCATCGACGACTTTGACATTCGCCGGCGGCGTGAAGACAAAGACATCTTTGTTGATGTCTACCTTGTCATTTTCATTGTAGAACTGGAAGCGCGTTTCGGCACCGCCGGTCTCCTGCATCCGCATGGAGAGAATCGTGCCGCTAGGCAGCACAGTCAACTCCAACTGATTCATGGTCGTTTCCATGCCCACGGGTACACCGCGCAGAATGGCCATGCCTCCATCATAGGTGACGGTGAGCTTGTCCAGTTCCTTGGCTAAGTTGGTTTTGCCCAGCAGGAAGCGCAATGGCGAACGCAGATCGTTCAGCTTTTCAATGGGAATTCGCTGCGCCTGCGCATCGCCGGGCGTGTAGCTGTAAGCGAAGTGCTTATCGACCAGGAAAAGTTTTCCGTGCGGGTGGCTGTACTCCCAGCGCATGAGGCCGGGCTTTTTCAGCAGCAGTCTTCCCTGCTCGTTGCGCTCGATTCCTGCGTTCGTGTACCGCTCAACAAAGCTCAGCTCCAACCCGTGTACGCTGTTGTAGTGCTTGTCCACACGCGCGGCCACGACATCCGCCGTAGGCTGGACCAGCGTGAAAGGGTCCTCATTGGGATTCAGCGTAGCGGAATCCTGTTTGTCGTGATGCAAGGCCGCCGCAAAAGGCGCGGCCAATAGCCATGCAGACACCGCCGCGCTCATGGCCAAGGTACGGAAGCGCGGCGCATGTGGCTGCCGGATCATTGGATGGGTTGGGTGCAATTCGTACCGCCTGCAGGATCGGATTTCATCTCACCGGTCTGATCCATGCAGAAGCCCCGGTGCCCGGTTTTGCCCACGGATTGCGGTACGGCCGTCACTTCAAAAGAAGTATAAACATCCTGATTGTTCACCGTAACCTTGGTGCAGTTGCCAATGGTGAAGGTGTAGCCACTCTTTTGGCCGCTGGCCAAATCGTTGGACAACAGCTGCGCCGCCTGTGGGCTGGGCGCGCCGGACTTCGGATCGCCACCCAACTGGCTTAAATTGCAGGCAAATCCGTTGGCCGGATAATCCGTTTCGTACTGAATCTCCGCGCTGTTGATGGCGCGCAACGACTGCAGCGCTGAGGTCTCATTGGCCTGGCTGCGCATGTTCATATAATTCGGAATGGCGATGGCCATCAAGATCAAAATGACCGACATGACGATCAGCAGTTCCATGAGCGTGTAGCCGCTCTGGCTGCGGTTGCGGTTGCGCTGTGACATGGATCTCCAAATATTCATACAGATACGTTTGCCCCCGGCGATTTCCATCCTCCACACTGTATCAGTTGGCGGCGGGTCTGCCCACGGAAAAATTTATCCCTGCGCCGCCTGCTCCCAGAATCACATACCGGAGCGCCTTGTCCCAACTTCAGTGGGAGGATAGAATCCATTGTGCTTTTGCAAAAGAGACAAAGCAAACTTGGCGCGAAGCCTGCCGCCCGCTCCCGTCCAAGGAGTCATTCTGGACGAGCGCAGCGGAGTGAAGAATCCAGAGAATCTCGGTTAAGAAAACAGCCCGTGCGCCATCCTTCTCCGGGGTGCCCCGGGTCTCGGATTTGAGACCTGGGAATTGTGTTTCCGGCGAGAGGGTCGCGCAGTGGAAAAGGATGGCACTACAAA
>JAJZMO010000263.1 GCA_021798235.1 Acidobacteriota bacterium
AAGGTGCTTTGGGCAGAATTTTCAGCAGGCGGCCTGTAAGCCGAATTCTGTCGAGGACGGTCATTCCTCTAGGCGGCGCATTGCTGCGCGCGCTCCTCAGCGACCTACCCGCGGGTTTGGCGCGCCGGGCCGGTGCGCCGCTGCAGCTTGCGCTGCAACATTCCCGCCTATTTGGTCTTGCTCCGTGTGGGGTTTACCCTGCCATGCGTCTTACAACGCACGCGGTGCGCTCTTACCGCACCGTTTCACCCTTACCCCGCTTTTGCAAACGAGGCGGTTTGTTTTCTGTGGCACTTGCCGTCCCGGAGCCTTGACGCTCCAGTCCCGGACGTTATCCGGCACACTGCCCTGCGGAGTTCGGACTTTCCTCTCCCGGCGCAGCCTTGCGGCCCACCGGCAGCGACCGTCCAGCCGCCTGCCTTGGCTATGGTAGCGCATATTTTCTAGGAAAAGGATTTGCGCGAAGAAATAATGGTCGGGACGGGCAGATTTGAACTGCCGACCCCTCGCACCCCAAGCGTAAAACCTATATTTTCGCCCGTTTACCCTCGTTGCCTCTGGCTTACGTTTTCGCCTGTATTCATGCGCCTTTCAGCACGCTTTCAGGAAAAGCCTGTTCCCTCGGTTTACCTTCATTTTCCTTTGAGGGTCCCCACAAAAGTCCCCACAGTCCCCCTCCCCCGAATCCGGCATAGGAAACCATCACCACTCACTCGCGGGCGCGTCCTGGGGCAAATGCGGCGGCGCTGCCCTGCAATATCGGGTTTAAGCTTTCGTCCAGGGCAAGACTGATCTTGTCATACATCGGCATCCAACATCGCATGTACATTTTTCGTAGGGAAGTTCTGGCAGTTCGTCGAGAAGGAAGGTTTTGTTATTCAGCGCCGCGCACGCCTCGCAACCGCCAATCCCGATTATCTTGGCCTTCTTAATCCCCAATTCACGCATTCGTGCAAGATCGCTTTGGTGTTTGACATAAGAACTCAGCATTTGCGTAGCCGTTGCCGAATTCATGGCGTTAATACGCATGGATCGCGGCACACAATTTTCTGGTGTTTCAGGGGCATTGTCTTCGCCGTCGTCGTCATCGTCTTCTTCCGTATAGCGCCAGAAAGGCTTGCTAAAATTGGAAACTGTGAATCCAGGCATACATTTTTCCGGCGCTGTACGTCCAAGCAATTCCCCTATTGCGTAATTGAGATAGAGACCTTCCCATTGCTCCGGTTGCAGTTCGTTCAGAATTTTCGGGCGCATGGTGAAAACCATGGCAAGCTCCTTTGCACGTTCTTCTATCGGGCGCGGCGCGGGCGTTATTATCATGGCCTCCGCTCCAGGAGGGATTGGGCGTTTAAATTTGTTCTTGCGGTACGCATCAGCGGTCCGAATTACCTCTTTGAAATGCCGCTTTTGGAGCGCAGCGATCACGTTGTCCGCCGCTGTCTCATAAGCCTTCTCGCATTCAGCTTTCCACCTTGAAACTGCCTGACTTGCCGCAGGCGTGCATCGCAGGATCATTCGATGCGCATACTGTACTTCCATGCCCTTCGGATCGGCTTCGAGTAGTCGTTGAATAAGCTCTGTTTTTTTGCCGCTAACCTTTAAGCCGCGCGATGACAACATCAACTTGAGGTCTGCTACTGTGGGCGCAAGCTCCAGTGCTCCATGCGCAATCAGCCCATCGATAACGCGCTGGGTATCTGTTCCGAACACTGGTGCCCACCACTCCAGAAACCAGTCTTTGACTTCACGCGCCGATAGAAACTTTTCGAGCAGGGCCAGATGTGGCTGGCTGCTTACCCAGTTGGCCGGGGCCAATTGCGCTTCCGCTATCGATTTCTGCGGCGATGAAAGCGGCTTCCGCTTCAACCACCTGTCAAACCATCCCATCATGGCTTCCTATACGGCGCAAGTTTACACCCAGCCGCCCGCGCCCGGCTTCAATCCTCAGCCTTCCTTTCCGCACCAGCGGGAATCGAAGTAATCTCCCCTTCGCTCTTGCCAAGAGCAATGATTGCTTCAAGCTGATCGTCCGTCAATCCGCTAACGATGAGGGCGCTGATCTGACCGTCCGTGAGGTACCGTGCAGAGGCGGGCACCCGCCCGCGAACGATGACTCCCATGATTTCCTCGTCTGTCAAGTCCTGTAACGAAACCCCTGGCCGTTGCGCAGCGTTCGCAACCGCAATTGCGCTGGCGCTTGTCCTTAGCTCCCCGTTGACCTTGCCGAGCAACTCCAGGCAGCCTCGTACCTCTCGAATGGCTGCCAGAGCCGTCTGGTGCTTGCCGTCAGCCTTCGCAGCGTCCAGAATGGAGATTGCCTGAGCCGTCAGACCTTGCACTCTATCGAGCAACGTTCCAGCGTCGGCTACTTTGCAAGCCTCTTTCGCGGCCACCAGCGCGCCGGGGATGTGTTGCGTGTGGCGGTGCAATGCGCTCCGCGTTGTCCCGGTTTGTCCCGCAATGTCCCGGAGAGAGATTTTCTCCACCAGCAGCCGGTCAATTTCCGCGCGGTGCGGATGGTTGCAGATGGCGCACGTCTTCACTGGAGCAAGCCCCCGCACTCGCTATCGAGCACCCCTTGTACAAACATTCTTGCCGCATCCGTTTCCGAGTTTCCGCGTACAAGCATTCCTTCAGTATTTATGCGGGTGTGAGCGTGATTCTCGGATTCTTGTACGCTTGTACGCGATACAGGCTCCGTACAAGCAAACGAGTATTTGAATGGGCTGCCCTTCTTGCCCGTCCCGGCGCGTTCAACTTGACTTCTTTCCACCAGCGAGCGGAGCGCCTTGCGCTTCACGGCGTTTGCGCCTTCCACATGCGCGACAATCTCCGGTTCTCCGCTTTCACCCACTACTTTCAGGTATTCGACAATCTCGCGTTCAACCGCTTGCCGGTCGGCTTCGGCGCGTATGCCGCCAATCGAGAGCCGGTGCGTTGCAGAGTCGAACGATAGGACAGTCTCCGGCATGTCTGCGCCAATCCTCTGTATGGTTTGAACGCTCCGGTAAGAGTCGGAACGCTTGAGTACAATCAGCGTGCTGACTGCCCCGCCTAAGGCTGTGCTCCCCAACGGGCTGTCAATGGCGTCCGCTTTCTGGGCCTTGCCGCTGTGATGCGTAACGAGAATGTGTGTGCCGGTTTCGCGCGCGGCGTCAATGAGCGGACCCAGGGCCGCGTAGACTTCCGCATAGGCTTTTTCATCGCGGATGTGAGCAAATCGGAAAAGCGGATCGATGACCACCAGCGCCGGAAGTTGATTGCGAACAAGGTCCACCAGAGCAGAAATAGCTCCCGCTGGTGCTGTATCCGCGTGAATGTCGATTGCCTCTGTCCCACCCGCTCCCATTGCTCGGAAGTCCGCCGTAATTTCTTCTTTGCGCTCTTCCAACGCCAGATAGATGCAAGCGCCTTGTCTGGTACTCCGGCCAAGAAATTCCTTTCCGGTAGCGACTGCAAGACAAAGCAATCTGGCAAGTGTGCTCTTGCCAACCTTTGGCTTTGCGACTAAGGCAGAAACCGTGCCGCGCACGAGCAGCCCGTCTACCAGATAATCGGGCGGAACTTCTGGTTTTGCGAGCAAGTCACCCAGCCGCTCAAGCCGGAAGCCGTTCGCTCGCCCTTCATCTGCCGGATTCGGATAGCAGGCGGGGATAGCTTGCGCGATGGCTCGCACTTTCCCGTCCGTCAACGGTGGGGAGCACTTTGCTACATTCTCAGCGAGTAAGGCCGCTTCGATAGCGGCGGGGTCCATGCCCCGCTTGTTCATTGTTCCGGCAAGGGAAACAAGGTGATTCGTCCGCCCGCCCTCGCCAATTGGCTTACTCGCTACTGCGCCCGCCGCTGGTGCGCTTTGCCGGTCCTGTGCGCCCGCTTGCGGATGGTTGAGAATGAGGGCCAGCAACCACGCTGGACATGGCGGAATGGGCAGAGAATCGTCTGAGTAGCGGTAGACGTGGCCGCTCGGATGAACGCTCGGCGGGATCACAATGTAGGAGTCTCGCCCGCGAACGTCGATGCCCTGGCAGGGCCGATTCGTGGCGGGGCGCACCTCCGCATCGTGGGGCCATCCGTAGATGAGTTGATAGCCCTTCGATGTGACGTTGCACAGACCTTCGGGGATCGGCCCGTGTTCATCTTCCAACCTTTGCATTGCAGCGGGATCGTCCACATCGACGGCAAAGAAACCGGACTCAGGACCGGCAACGGCTCCCCAGTTGCATCCGGGAAACTGCCGCGTCCACGCTTCAATCTGTCCAAGATCGGATGTGGCGCGATGCTGCCAGTCTCGCAGACAAGGCTGTTTCGAGCGCGGCTTGAGCGGGTGGAGACGCCATCCACGCGCGATTGCAGCGACTATCTCCGGCGGGAGCACGCTCACTGCGCCTCCGGGCGAGCCGGGATCGTGTGTTCATCGATCATTCGCTCCAGGGCATCTGCGGGGATGCGCACACAGCGCGAAATTCTGGTCACAGGAATCTTGCGCTCGTAGACCCAATTCCACGCGGTTTTATACGAGATGCCCAACCGGACAGCGGCGTCTCGCACCGAAAGGAGTTTGTTACCGTCTTCCCTCATGTATCCGATTTTCCTTGCATTTCCTTCGCATGGCAACGAAAATAGCAATACATGAAAAATGCAAATGAACGTGCATTACAGAAATCGTCGGGACCTTTGCTGGCAGAGTGGCTAACCAAGTCAACGGACGCTAGGGGCCGCCAAGCCGTGGCTGAAGCCATTCACTACATGCAGGGCAATCCGAGCAAGGAACTGCCGCCGAAGGACGCCGCCATGTACTTTGCCGCGCCGCTATCGATGTTCACTCGCATCGGGGATGGAAAGCTGGACTTATACCCAAACGGCGATAGAAGCTACGCTATATTCCATTTCTGGCGCGCTTACACCGCTGGATTGCTTGGAAGGTTAAGGCAGTGTCCGCGCTGCCAAGAATGGTTCTATGCCGCGCGCTCCAACAGGGAATGGTGCGTGAGGCACCGCCGAATCACAGAACGGGCAATGCTCCGCGAGCGGTGCTGGCGGATTGAGAATTTCAACCTGCCAACGCTCAAGAATCGCATCGCCCGTTATCGCGCCATTCAGCGCCCGCTCACTAAGGCTGAACGGGAAAGGTTGGAGCAGGCCGTACAGCGCAAGAAAGGCTTGCTGGCCGAATTGAAAGAGCGGAAGGATGCGCTCAAGAAAACTAAGGCAACGCGAAAGGAGAACTGATATGGCCGTCTTCAAGCGTGGTGAAATCTGGTGGTACGAGTTTGTCTTTCATGGGCAGCGCATCCGTGAGTCTACGGGCAGCGAGTCAAAGACTCTGGCAATCAAGGCAGAGCGCCAGCGCAGACGGGAATTGGAAGAGTCTGCAAACGGCGTTCGTGCGGCACGCCGCCCGGTACTCTTTCCCGTTGCAGCGCGGGAATGGATGGCCGCGAATCGGGCGCGGTGGAGCAAGTCGAACATCTCCATTCAGGAATTCAATCTGAAGCATCTGACTGAGTATTTCGGATCGATGCTGCTTGCCGACATTACGCCTCAGCACATCGGGAAGTATCAGGGCATCCGCCAGACACAGGGCGCGTCGAACCGGACGATCAACATGGAAGTATCAACACTCCGCATGATGATGAAGGCGGCGCGGCTGTGGGGCGCAATCTCGCAAGATGTGCGGATGCTGCCGGAGCGCCGCGATATTGGGAAGGCGTTGACGCCGGATGAAGAGACGCGGCTGTTAGACGCTTGCCGCAAGAGTCCACAGCCGGGCCTATATACGGCGGTGGTGATTTACTGCAATACGGGCTTGCGGAATGCAGAGCTGCGCCGCGCGAGGTGGCACCAGGTTGATTTTCTCAAGGCTGAGTTTCAAGTCGGCAAGGCAAAGACGGAGGGCAGCGAAGGCCGCATCGTTCCGTTGAATCGCGCCGCGCTGGAAGCGTTCAAGGAGTGGAAGGGACGCTGGCTGGACGCTAAGCCTGGAGACTACATGTTTCCCACAGAGAAGCTCATGTTCAAAGGCGCGGGCGCACCAGACGCAGGCATTATGACGGCCTACGATGTGGACCCAGGCAAACCGCTGGGCGCGTGGACGCGGGCGTGGAGGACAGCGAAAAAACAGGCTGGTGTCGAGTGCCGGATTCACGATCTACGCCACCACTTCATCTCGGCTCTTGCGCAGACTCAAACACCTGATGCCACCATTCAGGCGATAAGCGGCCATCTCAGCCGCAAGATGCTGGAGCATTACAGCCATGTGCGGCTTGAGGCGAAGCGGCGTGCGGTTGAGTCGCTGGATGCGCTGGCTGCGCAGCCAGTCCAATAGACCGCGCGTGGGGACTCAAAACGCGAAATTGCATCGGGGTCCCCACAAATCTCCCCACATTTTCAGCGGCGCGCTGAAAAGAAATTCTGTAAGTAATTGATTATAATGGTCGGGACGGGCAGATTTGAACTGCCGACCCCTCGCACCCCAAGCGAGTGCTCTACCAGGCTGAGCCACGTCCCGACGGTTTGCATGCAATGTGCAGGCAGGGGTAGTTGTATTTTACACG
>JAJZMO010000179.1 GCA_021798235.1 Acidobacteriota bacterium
TGCCTGTGGGCAACCAGCCGAATGCGATCGTTGTAAAGTCGTTCACCGCGCACTAAAAAAGCCACGAGCCGTCATCTGATATTGCAGTTGCGACTCACTTGCAGATGATTCTTTTGCTTGGCAGGCATTTTTTGTCGATCGCCGCTTTGCTCGCTTATTTCATCTGGGGGTGTTTGTCGATTGCCGGGCCATTTTCTCTTTTATTTTTGGCAAATACTCGTGATAGCGTTTTGATTTCTCCGGCATCAGGGAGTCTTCCATCGCTCTCCGATACCCACCGGTGTAGATGGAATACAGAACTGCCAGAGCGCACCCTACTCCAAACCCAAACCCCAGGAAGAATCCAAGAATGCCGAAGATCGTCACAGATGTCATTTGCAGGCCTTGTTCTGCGGCGGGCGCACTGTTTTCAGAATGGTTGCGAGTATGGCTGCCGGGTTGGGTGGGCACCCGGATACAGTAGCGTTGACCGGAAGAACTTCCGCCACGCCGCCTCTGCTGGCGTAGCTTTTTCCAAATATGCCGCCACAAGCTCCGCAATCGCCGACGGCAACCACCCACTTGGGATCGGGCATGGCGTCGTAAGTTCTCCGCAGAGCCTCCTCCATGTTGACCGAAACTGGGCCAGTGACGAGCAACAGATCCGCATGACGTGGACTGGCAACGAATCGGATTCCTGCACCTTCCAAGTTGTAATAGGGATTGTTGAGAGCCACAATTTCCAATTCGCACCCATTGCAGGAACCGGCATCGACATGACGAATGCAAAGTGCGCGCCCGAAAATCTCCAATAGCTCCCTTTGCAATGTTTCGAGAGTGGGTACAGATGGGCCGGGAGCCGGTAAAGGCTCAGTCAGTCGACCAGTGTGCAGCATGCGCGAAATAGTATTCAACATACTTACCTCAGCCGTCCTGTCCACAGTAGGACAAGTTGAAAGATTTGTTGATGAGAGGAAAATCCGGGACGATGTTGCCGAGGATCGCATACTCGATCAACGGCCAGTTCTGCCAGGAGGGATCGTGCGCATGACAGCATCGAATGCTGCCGTCCGGTCCAGTTTCGAGAGCCATCATGACTGGACCACGCCATCCTTCGATGACACCGATGCCGAGTATGTCTGGTGTAGCCACGGGGACGGAGACGTGGATTGCTCCGATAGGTGGCCCAGAGAGAAGCGCACGGCAGAGTCGAAGGGATTCGAGAATTTCATCGAAGCGTATTTGCACACGCGCGGCCACGTCGCCATCGGTCTGCACGATCCGCTTGGGAACGAGGAAATCATAGGGCTTCCACGGATGGTCCACACGAAGGTCGCAGGCAATGCCAGAGGCGCGCCCGACCAAGCCAATCGCACCGAGCTTTTCGGCTGTCGCCTGCTCTAGCCTCCCTGCCTCGCGGAAGCGATCTTGCAGTCCTGCGTGCTCATCATAGATGGAGCGCATTTGGGTCACCGATGGCTCCAATGCGTCGTACAGGTCGAGCAGCCGGCAACGCGCATCCGCTGTCAGATCAACGGCAACTCCGCCGGGGATGACATAATCGAGCAGATAGCGCGCGCCAAAGGCAGCGCTGTTCGCACGCAGCAAGTCTTCTTTCATCTTCGAGAACTGCGTAAGGCCGAAGGCAAAGCCAGCGTCGTTCCCCAGCGCGCCGAGATCGCCCAAATGGTTCGCCAGACGCTCGTGCTCTAACGCCAAGGCGCGCAGAAGGATGGCGCGCGTGGGACAGACAGTTTCCGTAATGGATTCCAGCGCGGCGCAGTATGCCCACGAGAACGCAACTGCGGAATCGCCAGAGACCCGGGCAGCCAGCCGATGCCCATTTTGCTGCGAAGCATGCTCAAAGCGTTTCGCAACTCCTTTGTGCGTGTAGCCGAGACGCTCTTCGAGCCGCAGAACTTTCTCGCCCACGACAGAGAAACGGAAATGTCCGGGTTCGATGGTGCCTGCATGAACAGGGCCGACGGCGATCTCATGCACACCATCGCCTTCCACTGAGACGAAAGGATATGACGCGGAGACAACCGGATATTGCTGGCTGCCATCGTCATCCCGCCGCAGAGGAAAGAATGTTTCCGGCCAGCCACCGTGACGCAGCCAGCCGCGCGTGTCCGCTTCGTCCGTTGAGATACCGAGCAAGTCAGTAACAGCACGCTGCATACGCAACGCTGCGGGATAAAAGCCTGCAAGGCTCGGATATGAAGGTGCGGGAGAATCCTTCACAAAGTGTTCGACTACCATCACGGTGTCGGGCAAAAGATAGGCAGCGTAGATGCGAAAGCCGCCGTCGCGGTCACGATCATCCGCACCCCATAGCGAGAGAAAGCGCGCGTTTGATTCGCGCAGAGCTTTCGCTGTCTGGAGCCACTGCACACGGTCCACGCGTAGACGGTGCGTCGGCATATTCGCAGGCAATCGGTCGGGTTGCAATTCCATCAAGTCCATCGTCATCGTTACCCTCCTATCAGCCGTGCCGCCGCCCGATACCACTCTGCCAAAGCAAACGGGATGTAGACGCCCAGCATCAGCACGATTGCAAGATGAATGAAGACTGGCACCAGCGCCGGAGAGTGCGGCAAGGGCGGCGCATCGCTTTCCCCGAAGACCATCGGCTGAACTTTGCGGAAGATGGCAGCAAAGGCGACGCCAAGTGCGACGAGAAGAAATGGCGTCGTCCAGGGATGCTCTCGCATGGCGGTGGTTAGAATCAAAAATTCGCTGGCAAAGACGCCAAATGGCGGCATACCGAGAATGGCGAGCGATCCCAACATCAGCCCCCATCCTATGGTTGGACTGATACCCACCAGGCCGCGAATGCCATCCATATGCTGTGTGCCTGCGGTCTGCGAGGCGTGTCCAGCCGTAAAGAAGATCGAAGACTTGGTGAGCGAGTGGACCGTCATGTGCAACAACGCAGCAAAGTTTGCAATCGGCCCGCCAATTCCAAATGCAAAGGTGATGATGCCCATGTGTTCGATGGAGGAGTAGCCGAAGAGCCGTTTAATATCGCGCTGTCTCCATAGAAAAAACGCGCCCAGCACCGCAGAGAGCAGACCGAAGGCCATCAGCATCCGGCCCGGAAGATACGAGCCGATTGATCCTTCGACCAGAACCTTGCAGCGGATGACTGCATAGAGTGCAACATTTAATAGCAGGCCAGAGAGTACAGCGGACACGGGGGTTGGGCCTTCGGCATGGGCATCCGGCAGCCAGTTGTGGAGTGGGGCCAAACCGACTTTCGTCCCATAGCCGACTAATAGGAAGACGAAGGCCAAGCCCAGCACACGGGGTTCAAGCTGCCCCTTCACTGCATTGAGGTGCGTCCACAACAATGCAGTCATGCCTTGACTGCCCAAAACATGCTCTGCCGCAAAGTACAACAGAATCGTGCCAAACAGCGCTTGTGCGATGCCGACGCCACAGAGGATGAAATACTTCCACGCTGCCTCCAGACTGGCGCGCGTACGGTAGAGCGAAACCAAAAGCACTGTCGATAGTGTGGCGGCTTCCATCGCGACCCAGAGCAGGCCCATATTGTTGGTCAGCAGCGCCAGAAACATGGCCGCCATAAACAGTTGATACATGCTGTGGTACAGGCGCAGCCGCCGTTGACTGAGCCGGCCCCGTTGTTCTTCGATGCGCATGTAGGGCCGCGAAAAGAGTGCAGTTGTGAACCCAACGAAGGCCGTCAGCGCAACCAGAAAGACGTTAAACGAATCGACAAAGAACTGTTCCTGCAAGGCCAGCAGCGGCCCGTGCCGGAGAACACGCAGAACAAGAAATGCGACCGCAATCAGCGTTGCAAAACTCATGCCGGCATTCAGTTCGGCGGCATAGGTGCGCGCTCCAAATAAGGCTAGAAGGAGTGCTCCCAGCAGCGGCAAGCCCAGAACGATCAAAAGATCCAATTCATTCCTCCTTCAAGGATTCCAGATGGCTTAGATCGAGGCTGTCGAACTGCTCGCGAATCTGGAAGAAAAATATCCCCAGGATAAAAAATCCAACCAAAAGGTCGAGTGCGATGCCCAGCTCGATGACCATCGGCATGCCGTAGGTCGCGCTGGTGGCGGCGAAGAACAGGCCATTCTCCATCGCTAGAAATCCAATCACCTGTGTAATCGCTTTGCGTCGGGTAATCATCATCAGGAAGGCGAGGAAGATCACGGCAAGCGCAATGCCAATGGTGTTGCGGGTGATCGTTGTCGCCATTTTGCTGATCGGTTGTGCCAGACCGAAGGCGAAGATGACCAGGCCCAGGCCGACAAGCATGGTCGTGGGGATATTGACGAGCGGTTCACTGTCCCATTGCGCGCCCAAACGCTGAATCAGGCGATGGAGGATCCACGGCAACGCAATCACCTTCAGCAGCAGCGTCAATACGGCGGAGTAGTAGAGTTCCGTAAGCCCAGCACTGTAGGCCACCAGAAGTGTGGACGCAAAGAGCACCGAACCTTGCCAGGCGAAGAGCGTAATCAACCGCTGCGTTCGCCTCCGCGACAGCATGGCAAAGGAGATTAACAGCAGACTCGCCGCCAACAGTTTCAACAATTCGGCGATCATGTGCGATGGATGCATGTTCTTCAAGCTCCCAGCAGAAGATGAACCAGTAGACCGAGCACGGCGAGCAAGAAAGCCATCGCCAGATATTCCGGGGCGCGAAAGATTCGCAGTTTTGCCGATAGAGATTCAATCAGCGCCAACACGGCTCCGGCCACGATCAACTTTGCCAGCGGTGCAATGACGGCGACTCCCAACGCAAGGCCACCATCCGCACCGTGGGTCGCGATGCCCCACGGCAGAAAGAGCGCAAAGCCAATGCAGGCGTAGTTGAAAATCTTCAAATCTGAGGCCCATTCCACCAGCGCGAGATGACGCGCAGAATATTCGAGCACCATCGCTTCATGGATCATGGTCAGCTCTAAATGGGTTGCAGGATTGTCGATGGGAATGCGCGCGTTCTCTGCCAACAAAACCATGACGAATGCAACCGCCGCGAAGACCAGGCTGGGATCAATGAGGAACGGATGTGCAGTCGATGCTTCGACGACGCTGGGCAGAGCCGTGCTTCCAGACAGCAGGAACGCATTGAACAGAATCATTAGCAGGGCAGGTTCTGCGAGAAAGCCGATCATCATGTCGCGGCGTGCGCCCATCGAGCCGAACGCGTTGCCGATGTCCATCGCCGCCAGAGACAGGAAGACGCGGGCTGTAGCAAATAGACCGATGAGCGCAATCGCATCGGCCACGCGCGCGAACGGTAGATCGGTCGCAACCGACGGAATAATGGCTGCCGCCAACACCATTGTCCCAAACAAAATATAGGGAGTCATGCGAAACAATGCGGATGCATCCGTGGCGAGGGCAACATCCTTATGGAACAGCTTGCGCAACATCCGGTACGGCTGCGTCAGTGGAGGTGCAGATCGATTCTGAAGCCATGCGCGGCATTGCGCGATCCATCCGGCAAACAGGGGTGCGATGGCAATAGCCAGCAACACTTCGCCGAACTGACGAACCATGGTGAGCGCGCTCATAGGACAAACACCAGCAATGCAATCAGAGTGAGAAAACTGTAGAGCAGATAGATGGCCAGCCGTCCCCCTTGTAGCAGGCCAATCCAGTCTGCCAGCCGCTGTACCCCGCGCGCGATTGGCAGATAGAGTGCCCGCCACAGACGGTCCTCAATATGGACCCGGTAATGGGGAGCGGTGTCGGCAGGCGTGGGTAATTCGCGCTCCATGTGAAAGAACGGCCCAAAGATATGACGGATCGGTTGGCCGAAGCCTTCCGCGGTGTCCTGTATCCGCGATGTCTGCCACGGATAGCCGCAGTCCCAGGCAGCGGTCCGCTGGATGCGTCCATGAGCCAAGATGCGCACCATCACAAACGTAATGCCCACGACTCCGACAATTCCCGTCAGCAATATCAGCCCGCTGTAGGATGCCTGCTTGGATGCGATCGGAGCAATCCACCAGAAGGGAGTGCGCAGGTTCACGGTCTGGCCCAGAAGCGTACCCGTGACGGCACCCGCCGCCCGGAGCGCAAGCTGTGGCATAACTCCAATCGCAATGCATCCGAGCGCCAGCCATGCCAGACCCATGCGCTCCAGCCAGTCGGCATCGTGTGCATGGACAAGGGAAGGTTCTCGATGCTGGCCGAGAAAAATTACGCCATAGAACTTCACCATCACGTAGGCAGCCAATGCCGCTGTCAGCGCCAATAGCGCTGCACCCAGAGGAATCAGCATATTGAAAAAAGCGTGAGGTATCTGCGGGGTAAAGAGAAAAGACTGCAACAGTAGCCACTCGGAAACAAAGCCGTTGAGCGGCGGCAATCCGGCAATTGCCAGAGTGCCGATCAGCGCCAACGTTGCCACCCAAGGCATACGCCGGATCAATCCTCCAAGTTTCCCCAAACTGCGCTGGTTGGTTGCATGCAGCACGGAACCCGTGGCGAGAAACAACAGACTCTTGAAAAGTGAATGATTGAGCGAATGAATCAACGCAGCGGTGAGCGCCAACGCGGCAAACAG
>JAJZMO010000278.1 GCA_021798235.1 Acidobacteriota bacterium
CTTCCATGGTGCTCTCCGCAGCCCATGCGGACAAATCATCCAGCGTCACCGCCTGCTCCAGCGTCCACTCCCCCGCCTGCACGCGGCGCAGGCTGGCCAAGTGTGCGCCACATCCCAACCGCTGCCCCAAATCATGCGCGATGGAGCGAATATATCCGCCGGAGGAGACCTCCATGTCAAAGTACGCCAGCGGTGCCTCGTACCGCTGCAATTCCAGGCGCCGGACTTCAATACGCACCGGGCGCAGATCCACGGCCACGCCTGCGCGGGCCAGCTTATATGCGGGCTTGCCTGCAATTTTCTTGGCCGAGTACGGCGGCGGCACCTGCTCAATCCAGCCTTGGAAACCGCCAGCCTGTTCGCGGATTTGCTCCAACGTCAACGCAGGCGCAACCACATCGCCAACGCATTCGCCCTCGGCATCATAGGTGTCGGTGGCAAATCCAAAACGAATACTGCCGGTGTAGCGCTTGCCGTCCTGCACAAAGAATTGCGCCAGGCGCGTGAACTTGCCCAGCAGCAGCGGCAACACGCCGGTGGCCATCGGGTCCAGCGTGCCCAGGTGGCCGATCGAACGCTCGCCGGTCAACTTGCGCACGCGCGCCACCACATCGTGCGAGGTGAAGCCCTGCGGCTTGTCGAGAATCAGGAGTCCGTTCATGAGGAGGAAGATCGTGCACTCGAAGAAAAGCGTGCCGTGGGTTCAGCACGGCACGCCGCAAACAAAAATCCAGCCTTGGTTTTAGATTCCGTTGGTCTCACGCTGGCGCACCAGCGAGAGAAACTCATTGCGCGTCTGCTGCTCTCGGAAGGCCCCCAGCATGGTTGAGGTCACCGTGGAGGAGTGCTGTTTTTCGACTCCGCGCATCATCATGCACAGATGCCGCGCCTCCACCACCACGCCCACACCCTGCGGATGAATCGCGTCCTCGATGGCCTCGGCAATCTGGCGCGTCAGGCGTTCCTGCACTTGCAGGCGACGGGCAAAGACCTCCACCAAGCGGGGAATTTTGCTCAGCCCAATCACTTTGCCCTTGGGAATATAGGCCACGTGCACCTTGCCAAAAAACGGCAGCATGTGGTGTTCGCACAGCGAGAAGACCTCGACATCTTTGACGATGACCATCTCGTCGTACTCAACGTTGAAGAGCGCTCCGCGCAGGATCTTGCGTGCGTCCTCGGTGTAGCCCTTGGTCAAAAATTGCAGCGACTTTTCCATCCGCTCCGGCGTGCGTTGCAATCCATCGCGGTTGGGGTCTTCTCCCAGACGGGACAGCATTTCCTGATAGATCTCTTGCGTGGAAAATTCCTGCAAATCCCTGGTCGGCTTTTGGATCAAAGCTGGTTGTGCCATATGTATCTCCTTTTTCCCGGCTGACGGCACTGTTCGTCTCCCATCGGTTCAGACTTGGTACGGGCTTGCGCGCTGAACATTACTGGCGTGCAGAGATTAGATGCCACTCGCGCTCGGAGTATTCAAAAGAATTGTTGGAAGTTTCGTCCACTCGTACATCCTCCAGCATGACATGCGCAAAGCCGCTTTTGATGATTCGGTAGATCTCGCGGCAGAGATTTTCCGTAGTTGGAACCAGTTTTTCAAATGCGGAATCCAAGTTTAAATTTTTATGATCGAAGCGCTCACAAATTACGCGCCGCACAAATCCATCCAGTTCCCCCAAGTTACAGACCATGCCGGTCACCGGATCCATCGGCCCGCTCACGGTTACCCGCACCACATAGTTGTGTCCGTGCCCGTGTGGATTGTTGCACTTTCCATAGATCGCGCGATTTTGCTCTGGCGTGTAGGCATCATTGTGCAAGCGATGCGAAGCACTGAAGTGATAGCGGCGCGACAGATAGACCTTCATGGCTCACCGTAATAGTCGGCAAACAAGTCGGGCATCTCATAGACGCGCACGCGATGCAGCCGCGCACCCTGGATTTTGCCCGCGAGTCTATGCCAAATCGCCACGGCAATGTTCTCCGTTGTCGGCAATGTGCTGCGAAACTCGGGAACTTCCAAGTTCAAATGGCGATGATCATAGACCTGCACCACCTCGCGCTCTATCGTGTCTTTGAGCGCCTTCAAATCCATCACAAAGCCGGAGACAGGATCGACCTTGCCTTCGATCGTGACCTCTAGCGTGTAATTGTGTCCGTGCCCGTTGCGATTGGCGCATTTGCCAAAAAGGCGCAGATTCTCCTCCGCCGACCAAGCATCGACGTAGTAATAATGCGCTGCGGAGAACTCGGCCTTGCGGGTCAGCAGAAGCATACGATTCCCTTAGTGTATCCGCTCCCAGAGCAAAAAGCGCACGAAATGGCCGTCGATAGGCAGCAATGCCCGCGCTGGGAACGCAATTATCGGCTTTGGCCTGCGGATGTGCCGGGGGCACCCCCAGCCGCTGCGGATCGGTAGATTCGCCCCTTCCACTCCACCTTACGCCGCAGATGTTTATGCAGCCAACTGCGCACGAGCAACGCAGCGAACAAGGACAACCCCAACGGAGCCAGCAAGGTGTCCGCAAAAGGAAAATGTGCCTTGGCCGTGCGCGCATAGACCACGCCCAAACGCCACACCCACCACAACAACACCGCAACCCGCTGCACCGGAAAGACCAGCCACGCCGCCAAAAACGGCAGGCCCAGCAACAGAAAAAACTCAGCCCCTCGCCCCAGCGCCAACAGCAGCGCGTTGGGAAACAACAGCGCCAGATTTTTCGTCCAGCCTTCGATCATGGCCGCCGTGCTGCGATACATGCGCGCGCTCACCGCATCGGGGGCATAGCGAAAACGCAGCCCCACCTGGGAGCGTTTGGCGCGTTTGGCCAAGGCCACATCCTCCAAAATCGCTGCGCATACCGCTGCGTGGCCGCCGATGCGGTCATAGGACGTGCGCGCGATCAGCAGAAATTGTCCATTCGCTGCAGCCACGGAAGCGCCCGGATCGTTGACGCGCTGCGGCGGATATTTGGATGCCAACTCTGCAAAGACCACCGGCATCAACGCGCGTTGCGCCAAGCCCTGCACCTGTTGGCGCGGGGAGTACGAGAGCAAGCCCACCTGCGCACGCTCGGCCTCATGCAACGCGCGGCGCAGATTTCCCGGCTCATGCAGCGTGTCCGCATCGGTAAAGAGCAGCCAAGCACCGCGAGCCTGCCGCGCTGCCGTCCAACAGGCATGGGCCTTGCCGGTCCAACCCTGCGGCAACTCGGGCGCAACCAACACCGTGACGCCTGCAAACGATTCCGCAATCGCGCGCGTCGCATCGCTGGAGTGGTCGTCCACGACGAGCAACTCCCAATCCGTACCCAACACAAATCCAACGTCGGACTGCGCCACAAGCGAGCGCAGGCAATCCCCCAGACAATCCGCCTCATCTCGCGCCGGAATGATCACCGACAACACCATCGCGCAGTCCTTGTCCACTTGGCTCACTGGCCCATTTCCTTCCCGCAGTCTGGATCCTGAACTCGTATTATAGAAAGGTGAAGCTGCGCGCGTCGCATGGTTCGATTCTTGGATTGCTGCTGGGGCTGCTCTGCACCGCAGGCTGCAATCGCGGCTCGCTGCCGCGCAATATTGGCACGCTCGCGCCAGAGTTTACCCTCCGCGACGCCGACACCGGACAGACCATCAGCCTGCGGCAGTATCGTGGCCAAGTCGTGTTGTTGAATTTTTGGGCTACATGGTGCCCGCCCTGCCTGGAAGAGCTACCCTCTCTGCTCGATCTGCACCGGCGCATGCCCCAACTTGCCATTCTAGCCATCAGCGTGGACACGGATGCTGCATCCTATCAACAATTCCTGCGTGAAAACCGCGTGGACTTCATAGATCTGCGCGATCCAGAACAGACCGTCAACCACATTTACGGCACCGTGCAATTTCCAGAAACGTATGTCATCGACCCCAGTGGTCGCCTGCGCCGCAAGTTTATCGGCGCGCAAGACTGGACCAGCCCAGAAATCACACACTATCTTCAGGCAATTTCCGCCCAAAAATAAATCCAGGGAAACCGTTGCGGCTCCCCTGGAATATCCCCATAAATTGGAGTCTGCTTACGCGCCGACAGTGGCCGTTTCCTTGGCCTTGGGCGTGTTGCGCTGCACAGTGTTGTCCTTGACGACGACCGAATCCAGAAACTGCATGGAAGCACGCAGCGGTTCGCCGACGGCTTCGATGGAGTGCTTGGATTCTTCGGCGCGCTTGGCCTCAAACCATTTGCGTCCGGTGTTGTTCTCGTTGATCCAGTTTTTGGCGAAGGTGCCATCCTGAATATCGGTGAGCAACTGCTTCATGGCCGCGCGGGTCTGGTCGGTGACGATGCGCGGGCCGGCAACGTAGTCGCCGTATTCGGCAGTCTCTGAGATCGAGTAGCGCATATAGTTCAAGCCGCCGCGATACATCAGATCGACGATCAACTTCAGCTCATGCAGGCACTCGTAATAGGCAACTTCTGGCTGATAGCCAGCGTTGACAAGCGTCTCAAAGGCAGCCTTGACCATCGCGCTGGTGCCGCCGCAGAGCACGGCCTGCTCGCCGAAGAGATCGGTTTCGGTCTCTTCCTTGAAGGTCGTTTGCAACACACCGGCGCGGGTGCAGCCAATGCCGCGCGCGTAGGAGAGCGCGTCAGCGAAGGCGTTGCCGCTGGCATCCTGTTCGACGGCGATGAGTCCGGGGACGCCGCCGCCTTCGGTGAAGACCTCACGCACGCGATGGCCGGGAGCCTTGGGCGCGACCATGCTGACGTCAATGTCCTTGGGCGGATCAATGGCGCGGAAGCGAATGTTGAAGCCGTGAGCGAACATGAGCGTCTTGCCCTTGGTCATGTGCTGCGCGATGGATTCAGCATAAATTTTGGCTGCGGTTTGATCGGGCACCAACATCATCACCACGTCCGCCCACTGCGCTGCCTCGGCAGGAGTTTTGACCACCAACCCCGCCTGTTGCGCGCGGGCGATGGACTTGCTGGTCGCGGGCAGGCCAATGCAGACCTCCACGCCAGAGTCCTTCAGGTTGAGCGCGTGCGCGTGACCCTGCGATCCGTAGCCGATGATGGCCACCTTCTTTTTGCGGATCAAGCCGAGGTCCGCGTCTGCGTCGTAGTACATCTTTGCCATTGTGTGCTTCCTTCCATGATGTTGAAAAATTGAAAATCGTTTTCTGAAACTCACGCTGCGCCGCGCAAAATTTTTCTGCGGCGACTAGCCGCAATCATCCGGCGGCAGCCTGCTTGGGCTTGCCGGCCAGAACGGACTGCGAGGACGGCGCTTCGCGCAATGCCTCCAGCACGCGGCTGGTGTGCTGGCCGCGGCGCATGGCCATGCGACCGGTGCGGGCCATTTCCAGAATCTTGTAGTTGCTTTCGACCAGCACCTGCACCAATCCTTCAATTTTACTCGCGCCGCCGGTAATCTCCAGCATCAGCGACTCCGGGGCCAAGTCCACGATGCGCGCGTGGAAGACCTTGGCCAGTTCAAAGAGATGTGCGCGCGTCTGCGGCCCGGCAGCCACTTTGACCATGGCCAGCTCCCGCACCACGGCGGAGTGGCGGCCCACGTCATCCACCTCCAGCACATTCTCCAGTTTATAGAGCGAGGCCATAATGCGGTGGGCGCGGTCGGGCGCAGCCTCGGCCACGATGGTCATGCGCGAGACGTCGGCGCGTTCCGACTCGCCAACGGTCAGCGAGGTGATGTTGATGTTCAACCGCCGGAAGAGCGAGGCAACGCGCGTCAAAACTCCCGGCTTGTTTTCCACCAGCGCAACAAATGTGTGCAGCATGGATTATCGTTCTCCTGTTCTAAGCGTCCGAAGCGGTTTCCACCAGCGGATTGTTCCGGGGCTTGCTTTGCGGGCGGCGAATCATCTCATGCAGCGCGGCTCCGGCAGGCACCATTGGGTAAACGGAATCCTCCTGCTCCACGCGGAAGTCAATGAGGAAGGCACCTTCGTGCTTGCGTGCAGCCTCAATGGCTGCCACGGCCTCGCCGCGTGTGCGTGCGGTGGCTCCTGCGATTCCATGCGCGTCGGCCAGCTTCACAAAGTCTGGGCTGAGCAGCGGCGTACACTCGTAATTCTTGTCGTAGAAGCGCTCCTGCCACTGGCGCACCATGCCCAGATAGCCGTTGTTGATGATGGCAATGTTGATCTTGATTTTTTCCTGAGCGATGGTGGACAGCTCGGAGGCGGTCATCTGGAAGCCGCCGTCACCGGCGACAACCCAGACTTCTTTTTCCGGGCAGGCGATTTTGGCTCCGATGGCCGCAGGCAGGGCAAAGCCCATGGTGCCTGCGCCGCCAGAGGTGATCAGCGTGCGGGGATGGTCGTGCTTGTAATACTGCGCCTCCCACATTTGGTGCTGGCCCACATCGGTGGCGATCACCGCGTTGCCGCCAGTGGCGTGCCACAGATCGTGCATCACGTGCGCGGCGTACAGGTGGCCGTCGTCGGGCAGGTTTTGAATGTCGCGCACGGCGGCATCGCCCTTCATGGCGTCGATGGCCTCGCGCCAGGCGCTGGTATCCATCG
>JAJZMO010000377.1 GCA_021798235.1 Acidobacteriota bacterium
CGGTATCGTTGTCGGTCTGCCGCGTGGCGTGGAAGATCTCTTCCAAAAAGTTCACACGCAGGCATGGGGAGCCTTCACTGTTCCCGCCATGTTGTTGCTCATATTTATGATGGCCGCTGTTGTGGCCTTCATCGTCTTCGTCGAGCGCAGTGAGCGTCGCATTCCTGTGCAATACGCCAAGCGCATCGTGGGGCGTCGCCTGATGGGCGGTCAATCCACGCATCTGCCGCTGCGCGTCAACTCCGGCGGCGTGATGCCGGTCATCTTCGCCGCGTCCATTCTCTCCGCGCCGCTCTTGATGGCCAACGCCACTGTCTTCGGTTACTCCTTCCATGACAGCCGCTTCTTTGGCCCGATCTTTGAGGCATTGCGCGCAGGCGAGCCGTGGTATGAGCTGCTCTATATCCTCGCGATTATCTTCTTTGCCTACTTCTATATTTCGATCATCTTCCGCCCGGATGACATTGCCGACAACATGCGCAAGTATGGCGGATTCATCCCCGGCATTCGCCCCGGCAAGCGTACCGCAGATTTCGTCAACGATATTTTGACGCGCATCACGCTGATCGGCGCTGTGTATTTGGTGATCGTCTCCCTGATTCCGCAGATTCTCATCAGCGGCATTCACCTCAATCACCTCTGGTTGCTGGGGCCGTTCTTTGACAACCTGCCGACTTGGGTGACCAACGGACTGGGCTTCAACTTCTACTTCGGCGGTACTTCACTGCTGATCGTCGTCGGCGTGGCCATGGATACCGTCAACAAGGTCGAAGCGCACCTTATTATGCGCCATTACGACAGCTTCTCCGGCAAGAGTGCGCGCATTCGCGGGAGACGTTCCTGGTAATGCCGGTGGCGCAGCAGGAGATGGATTTGAGCGGGCACGCATCTGGCAACGCATCCGCACAGCTTGCGGCTCCCGGCCCCATTCTATTGTTGGGCGCTCCCGGAGCAGGCAAGGGTACGCAGGCCAAGGCGCTCATGGCGGCTTGGAGTATTCCGCAAATCTCCACGGGCGATATTCTGCGCGGCTTGCGCAATGATCCTGCCAAGGCGAACTCGCCACTCGGCCAACAAGTACGCGCTGCCATGGACGCAGGCAAGCTAGTCTCAGACGCCTTGGTGGAGCAATTGGTGCTGGACCGTTTGGCGCAACCAGACACACAGCGCGGCTATGTATTAGACGGATTTCCCCGTACGTTGGCTCAGGCAACATGGCTGGACAGCAAGCTGGAGGCGGCGCAGAATGACTCCGCTGCCAGCGGGGCGGCGCAGCCCGTGATTGCTGGGATGGTTCGGGTTGGCTATACTACATTAATGCGCCGGACAACGGGACGGCGCACCTGTCCGCGGTGCTCCCGGATCTACAACATCTTCTTTCAGCCGCCGCAACAGCCGGGCCGCTGCGACGTGGATGGTGTGGAATTGGTGCAGCGCGCCGACGATCAGGAAGATGTCTTTGCTGAACGTCTGCGCACCTATGAATCGCAGACTGCCCCGGTGGTGGAACACTATCGCGGTTTGAAGCGTTTTGTTGAGGTGGATGGCGAGCAGACGATGGATGTGGTGAGCGCAAGTTTGATGCAGTCCATTGTTCGGTTGCGAGGTTAACGCGCCATGGCCATTGTGGTGCGCACGCAGCAGGAGATTGCCAAGATGCGGCAGAGTGGGATTGCTCTGCGTGCGGTGTTGGATGCGGTGCGGGCGGCGGTGCAGCCGGGATGCACCACGATGGATTTGGAGCAGGTGGCCGAGGCCAAGATTGCCGAAACCGGCGGCAAGGCGGCTTTCAAGGGGTACCATGGGTATCCGCGAGTGCTCTGCACTTCGGTGAACCATGAGGTGGTGCATGGCATCCCCTCGAAGAAGAATACGCTGCACGCGGGCGATATTGTTTCGGTCGATTGTGGCGTGATTCTGGACGGATATTATTCCGACTCGGCGATGACGGTGCCTGTGGGCAAAGTGACGCCAGAGGCGGAGAAGCTGCTGTCCGTGACCGAGGCATCATTAGCCAGTGCGATTGCAGTCGTCCGTGCAGGGACGCATTTGGGCGATGTGGGCGCAGCGGTGCAGGATGTGGTCGAGGCTGCGGGCTTCAGCGTGGTGCGGGAGTTTGTAGGCCATGGGATTGGAACCAGCCTGCATGAGGATCCGCAGGTGCCGAATTACGGCAGACGCGGCATTGGCATCAAGCTACGCGAGGGCATGGTGCTCGCCATTGAGCCGATGGTGAATGTGGGTAAGGCAGAGGTGCGCGTGCTGGAAGATGGCTGGACGGCAGTGACTGTCGATGGCAGCCTAAGCGCGCACTTTGAGCACACGGTGGCAGTGACGGCGGATGGCGCCGTGGTGCTGACCGCATAAACAGTTTCCCGCAAGGGAGCCAACGCAACAGGAGTTCAGGTTCGCCAGCGCGAACCGGAAGCAGGACACCGATTGTCGAAGGAAGATGCAATTGAGGTAATGGCAACGGTCATCGAGACCTTGCCCAACGCGACGTTCCGGGTGGAGCTGGAGAACAAGCACCAGGTATTGGCGCATGTCTCTGGGCGCATGAGGAAGAACTTTATCCGCATTCTGCCGGGCGACAAGGTTGCCGTGGAGCTGAGTCCGTATGATCTGAACCGCGGACGCATCGTGTTTCGCTATCGCTAGCCGGACACGCAGCATTGTAGGGAAAGACAAAGGGTGGTTGAGTATATGAAAGTTCGAGCTTCGGTCAAGAAGATTTGTGACAAATGCAAGATTGTGCACCGCCGCGGGGTGGTACGCGTGATCTGCGAAAACACCAAGCACAAGCAGCGCCAGGGCTAAGGCTAGGGCGCGTTTGCGCTGGAGTCCATCGGGCTAGTTAGCCGTAGAAAGGCTTGCGATGAACCCGCTGGAATCCATTCACCGCTGCGGATACGGGCAACCGCCCGCAGCCAACACCGCCTCCCCATGGCCAAGCCGTGGCGTGGCAAGCAAAAGAAGGGTACAGTATGGCACGTATTGCAGGCGTGGATCTACCGCGGAATAAGCAGGTACGCATCGCGCTGACGTACATTTTCGGCATTGGCGACGCACGCGCGCAGCGGATTTTGACCGCAGCCAGCGTGGAGCCGATGAAAAAGATGCAGGACTTGAGCGAGGATGAGTTGAACCGCATCCGCCAGGTCATCGAGAGCGAAGGCCAGGTGGAAGGGGACCTGCGCAAGGATGTCTCGTTGAACATCAAGCGCCTGATTGAGATTCAATCCTACCGTGGTTTGCGCCACCGCAAGAACCTGCCGGTTCGCGGCCAGCGCTCGCACACCAATGCTCGTACCCGCAAAGGTCCGCGCAAGGGCACGGTATCCAACAAGAAGAAAGCGACGGCGAAGACCTAATGGCAAAAGCACAAGCATCGGGCGCTGCCGGCAAGGCCGCCAAAAACAAAAAGTTCAAGAAGCGCGAACGCAAGAATGTTCCCTATGGTTTGGTGTTCATTCAGGCGACGTTCAACAACACCATTGTGACCATCACCGACGGACAGGGCAACACGATCTCGTGGAAAAGCTCTGGCTCGCTGGGCTTCCGTGGCTCGCGCAAGGGCACTCCCTTTGCCGCGCAGCAGGCAGCGGTCAACGCAGCCAACCAAGCGCGCGAGCATGGCCTGCGCGTGGTGGATGTGCGCGTCAGCGGTCCCGGCTCCGGTCGTGAGTCGGCGATTCGCGCCCTGGGAACGGCGGGCATTGAGGTGCGCTCCATTCGTGACGTGACGCCGGTGCCGCACAACGGTTGCCGTCCGCCCAAGCGCCGCCGCGTCTAACGCGGTAAAATAAACCTTGGCGCGTCCATTGCCCCGCAAGGGTGGATGGGCGCGCTGCAGACTGTATATTTGCGGATCGGGACGAAGGGTTGCCACCCGTAAACCGATCGGCCCCAGCACCTAGGAGACTCCATTGGCTCGTTACACAGGACCCGTCTGTCGTCTTTGCCGTCGTGAAGGCGTCAAGCTATTTTTGAAAGGCCCCAAGTGCTTTTCTGACAAGTGCGCCATTGAACGGCGCAACTTTGTGCCCGGCCAGCATGGCCGCGATCGCAAGGGCAAGGCCAAGATTGTTGGCTATGGCTTGCAGTTGAGAGAAAAGCAGAAGGCCAAGCGCATGTACTTCGCCCAAGAGGGTCAGTTCCGCGCGTACTACGAAAAGGCCAGCCGCGCCCCAGGCGTCACCGGCGAATTGCTATTGCAGCAGTTGGAGCGCCGCTTGGACAGCGTTGCCTTTCGTTTGGGCTTTGCCATTTCGCGCCGTCAGGCACGCCAAGTTGTGCGCCACGGCCACGTCGAAGTGAATGGCCGCAAGGTGAACATTCCCTCGTTCCAAGTGAGCGTGGGCGATGAGATTCGCGTTCGCGAAGGCAGCAAAAGCCTGCCCATCTTCGCCACTGCGTCCGAGTACAGCGGTCAGGGCCACGCGCCCAACTGGCTGACCATCGACCGCAATAGCCTGAGCGGCAAGGTGCTCTCGCTGCCGAAGCGCGAAGATATTCAGTTGCCGGTCAACGAGCAGTTGATCGTCGAGTTGTACAGCAAGTAGGCGCGGCGCTGTTCGGGTCGCCCCAGTGAGACTCCGGCGTTTGCCCCGCGCAGACGCCGGATGCAGAAGATGCCGCTTCGTGCGGCATTCCAATCGATTGAAGGAGAACAGGCGCGGCCGTTGCAGAATGCTTCGCGACGTTTGCCGTGCAGGAGATTACACCTATGTTGTGGCGAGGATTTCAAAAACCGAAGCGTCTCTCTGTGGACGTGGAGACACTCACCGAGAAATATGGCAAGTTCAGCGCGCAGCCCTTTGAGCGCGGATTCGGCACCACGGTAGGCAATGCCCTGCGGCGCGTGCTGCTCTCCTCAATCGAAGGCGCGGCGGTGACCGCTGTGCGCGTGGAAGGCGTGCTGCATGAGTTTCAGGCACTGCCCGGTGTGGTGGAAGACGCAACCGACCTGATTCTGAATTTGAAGCAGGTTCCCTTTAAGCTGAACGGCGAAGGCCCCAAGGCCATTTATCTGCGTGCCGATCAGCCGGGCATCGTTACCTCTGGCATGATTGAAGCCGACGGTGACGTGGAGATCCTCGACAAGAATGTGTATATCGCCACGGTGAGCGAAGGCGGCAAGCTGGACATGGAGATGCGCTTGAATCGCGGGCGCGGCTACGTCTCTGCGGACAAAAACTTCGACGCCGATTTGGGTATTGGCTTTATCCCGGTGGACTCGGTACACTCGCCCGTGCGCAAGGTCAACTACACGGTGGACGCAGCCCGCTTGGGGCAGATCACTGACTACGACAAGCTGACGCTGGAGGTTTGGACGAATGGCAGCATTCTGCCAGCCGACGCGATTGGCCTTGCCGCCAAGCTGCTCAAGGACCACATGAGCATCTTCATCAACTTTGAAGAAGAGATTGAGGCCGGCAGCGCTGGCGACACTGGCAGCGGACTGCACGGCAATGACAATCTGAACCGTTCGGTCGAAGAGTTGGAGCTTTCTGTGCGCAGCTACAACTGCCTGAAGAATGCCAACATCCAGACCATCGGCGAACTGGTGCAGAAGACCGAAGCCGAAATGCTCAAGACCAAGAATTTTGGTCGCAAGTCGCTGAACGAGATCAAAGAAATCCTGGCGCAGATGGGTCTGTCGTTGGGAATGCGGATCGACGAGAGCGGCAACCCAGTCCCAGGCCCGACCAGCATTCTGCCCGCAGCGGTTTTGAGCGGCGCTGTCCGGTTTGAGGATGATGAAGATGAAGAAGAGGACTTCGACGACGAAGCACTGGCGACGAAGGACGATGCGGAGAGTTTCTAACTCCACTGCAATTTTTTTGAACTGAAGAATTCGAACTGAGAGAGATTGGCCATGCGTCATCGCAATGCAGGATTCAAACTAGGACGAAACACCAGCCACCGCCGCGCCATGCTGCGCAACCTGGTTACGTCTATTCTTCTGGAGGATCGCGTCCAGACCACCATCACCAAAGCCAAGGCGGCCCGTCCGGAAGTGGAACGAATGATCACACTGGGCAAGCGCGGCGATTTGCACGCACGCAGACAGGCACTGTCCTATCTGCAGACGGGCGAAGCTGTCACGCGGCTCTTTGATACCGTCGCGCCCCGCTACGGCGAGCGCAACGGCGGTTATCTGCGCATTCTGCGCGCGGGCTTTCAAAAAGGAGACGGAGCGGAAATCGCCTTTGTCGAATTGCTCGGAGCAGAAAAGCACTTGGACGAAAAGCGCCAAAAGAGCGCCAATGCCCGGCAGAAGCGTCGCGATGCCGTGGCCGCGTCCATGAAGGAAAGCGAAGAGAGCGGCGACAAGGAATAAGTTCCGCTCATCCGCGCAAGAACTACGGGCACAGACTTCGGTCTGTGCCCGTTTTCATTTCAATTTCATAGAAGAACTTCGGTTGGCCCATCCTAGCCGCGCTCGTTTGCGGCTAAGGTGGGAATGTAGCTCTAG
>JAJZMO010000014.1 GCA_021798235.1 Acidobacteriota bacterium
CTTGCGCCAGAGGCAGTCCGGCACATTGCCGCAAGAATCGTGCGCAAACCGCAGGGCGTTTGTCACAGAATCCACTCAAAATGTGCAAGATTGAAATACGGGGGACGCAGTACAGGCTCTTGGCTGCTACGGATGCAGGCTCCCCAAATGGGAAATCTCCTTTGCGTTTCGCAAAGGGCATGAAATCCCCATTTAGTACTGGGGAATAGTTACCGGAGCCAGACACATTCCCCATCCAACCAGTTCTATGATAGTTATAGGCATGGCGTACTCCACCACAACCGGATTTCGCAGAGCGTTCGCCCCACAGGGGGCGCTGCCCAACGCGGGCACGGGTGTGGCATTCGCGGAGCCGCCAGCGGATGAGCCTCTGCTGCGTGTGGAACATCTCCGCAAGGAGTACCGCACAGGCCCCAGCACCCTAGTGCTCTTCGACGATCTCAATCTGACCGTGCAGACGGGCGAGATGGTGGCCATCTTGGGCGAATCGGGCGCGGGCAAAAGCACGCTGCTGCATATTCTTGCCGCGCTTGATACCGCAACCAGCGGTCACGTATACTGCGCCTCAACTTGCATCGGAGAGCTGAGCGCCAGCCAGGCCGCCCAATTTCGTAATCGCGAAATCGGCTACGTATGGCAGATGCACTATCTGCTGCCGGAGTTTACCGCATTGGAAAATGCCGCCATGCCGCTGTTGGCCCGCGAAACACCGCGCGCCCACGCCTTTGCCCAGGCAGAGACGTGGCTACGCCGTGTGGGCTTGGAGCAGCGGCTGCACCATCGCGCTGGCGAACTCTCTGGCGGCGAGCAACAACGTGTTTCACTGGCGCGCGCACTGGTCACGGAGCCGCGACTCCTGCTGGCCGATGAACCCACAGGCAATTTGGACAACCGCACGGCCGAGGCCGTCTTTGCGCAGATGGAAGCGCTGCACAGACAGCATCGGCTCACATCCATTCTTGTTACCCATAACGTTGATTTCGCGCGACGTTGTGGCCGCAGTCTTCGGCTGCATCAGGGCAGGCTGGAGGAGTGTACGGGGCGCATGTAAGTACGTTTGCATCCATCTCGCACGCAACGGAGTCTAATCGGTAAGTTCGAACCACGCTTTCCAGTTCGCTGGAAGGCACAACACGGGAGAAAGATATGTTCGAACGCTATACAGAAAAAGCACGCCGCGTCATCTTTTTTGCACGATATGAAGCCAGCCAGTTTGGTTCTCCCTACATTGAGACGGAGCACTTGCTGCTGGGCCTGTTGCGGGAAGACAAGGCTCTGAGCAATCGCTTTTTGCGCTCGCACGCATCTGTGGAGTCGATCCGCAAACAAATCGAAAGCCACACCACGATCCGCGAAAAGGTTTCCACCTCCGTCGATCTGCCGCTCTCCAACGAATGCAAGCGCGTGCTGGCCTACGCTGCGGAAGAAGCGGAACGTCTCTCGAACAAACACATCGGAACGGAGCACCTGTTGCTCGGTTTGCTGCGCGAGGAAAAATGTTTTGCTGCAGAGATTCTGCAGGAACGCGGACTGCGCCTGTCGACCGTGCGCGAGGAGTTGGCGCGCACCACGCAGGAGCGCGCACCGCAGGCACAGCGCAACCGTGAATCCAGCACACTGGCTGAGTTTTCCCGTGACCTGACGCAGGCCGCACTCGACAACCAATTGGATCCACTGGTGGGCCGCGATCAGGAGTTGGAGCGTGTCATTCAAATTCTGTGCCGCCGCACGAAGAACAACCCCGTGCTCATCGGTGAGCCAGGCGTGGGAAAGACGGCCATTGTCGAAGGCCTCGCGCAGAAGATTGCCGACGGCGACGTGCCCACCTTTCTTGCGGATAAGCGCGTACTCGGCCTCGACCTGTCGCTGATTGTGGCAGGCACAAAATATCGCGGCCAGTTTGAAGAGCGGCTCAAAACGATCATGAAAGAGCTGGTCGAAAATCAAAACTGCATCATCTTCATCGATGAGTTGCACACGTTGGTTGGCGCTGGCTCTGCCGAGGGTTCCCTCGACGCGGCCAACATTTTGAAGCCTGCTCTCTCGCGTGGTGAAATCCAGTGCATTGGAGCCACCACGCCTGCCGAGTATCGGAAATCGATCGAGAAAGATCGCTCGCTCGAACGGAGATTTCAGGCCGTCAAGGTTCCACCGCCCAACGAAGAGGACGCGATCAAGATCATCATGGGGATTAAAGATCGCTATGAGAAATTCCACGCGGTCAGCTACACCGATGATGCGATTCTTTTTTCCGTGAATCATTCGAATCGCTATATCCCCGACCGTTTTCTGCCCGATAAAGCCATCGACCTGATTGACGAAGCAGGCGCGCGTGTCAAACTGCGCCAGACCTCGCTGCCAGAAGAGATCACCGAAGTGCAGAAGCGCATCAAGTTCATCGTGCATCGCATGGAGAATGCCATTGCGAATCACGAGTTCGAAAAAGCACGCTTCTATTCCGACGAGGAACGCAAGGAGCGCGAGAACCTACGCGCGCTGCGCGATAAATACCACCTCGACGATTCTTCTGCAGGCATCGTCTCGCGCGAAGACATTGAAGATGTGGTGAGCCGCTGGACAGGCGTTCCGGTCACTTCTATTAAGGAAGAAGAGACGCAAAAACTGCTGCGTGTGGAAGAGGAACTGCACAGGCGCATCATCTCGCAGGAGAAGGCCATCTCTGCGCTGTCGCGTGCCATTCGGCGCTCGCGCGCGGGCTTGAAGTCTCCAGCGCGGCCCATCGGCTCCTTCCTGTTCCTGGGACCAACCGGCGTGGGCAAAACCGAGATGGCGCGCACGCTGGCGCAATTTCTCTTTGGCAGCGAGAAGGCGCTCATTCGCTTCGACATGTCGGAGTTTATGGAGAAGCACTCGGTCTCGAAGCTCATCGGCTCGCCTCCAGGATACGTGGGCTACGAGGAGGGTGGACAGTTAACCGAGCGCGTCCGACGTTCGCCGTACTCCATTGTGCTGCTCGACGAAATCGAGAAGGCGCACCCGGATGTCTTCAACATCCTGTTGCAGGTTTTTGAAGACGGACAGTTAACTGACGGCCTCGGAAACACGGTGGACTTCAAAAACACGATTTTGATCATGACCTCAAACATTGGCGCGCGCCACCTGCAGAAGCGGCAGGGGCTGGGTTTCCAGTCTGACCGAGACGATCTGGTCGCCGAAAAAGTTGAGGAGCTGGTCAAGGGTGAAGTGAAGCGCACGTTCAATCCAGAGTTCCTGAACCGCTTGGATGAGATCATCCTCTTCCAAGCGCTCACGGATGCTGACCTGATCCAGATTCTCGAACTACTGGTGCAACAGTTGAACGTCAATCTGGCGCAGAAGGCCATCACGCTCTCTGTGACGGAAGAAGCGAAGAAGTGGATTCTGGAGCGCACGATGGTCGATCGCTCCTACGGTGCGCGTCCCTTGCGCCGCGCGTTGCAACGCTACGTGGAAGATCCTCTCTCTGAGGCGTTGATCGCAGGCAATATCACTGATCGACCTGCTTTTTTGGAGGTCTATCTGGACAACAACCAGCTCTTCTACCGGCCCGTACTCAAAGAAGGCGAAGAGCGCACAACCGGAATTTTACTCTTCAGCAATTGAGCAGTTGCTGCACTCGAGAAAAGGCCCCGCACGCGCGGGGCCTTTGATTTGGAAGCCAGGGCCTCCCCTTTTCCAGTACGATACCCAAGAGACATCGTGCAGACAGAACACCCAATTCTCACGCTGCGCCAACGGCTGGAATACGCCACAACTTGGGGCCTAATCCACCTGCTGGGTCTGCCAGGGCGCACACTTGCGCGCAGCATCGGCGCGTGCATTGGAGCCATTGCCTATCACGTGCTGCCACGGCTGCGGCGCATCGGCCTGCGCAATCTACAACTAGCCTTCCCGGAAAAATCGCTGCGCGAGCGCAACGATATTCTGCGCGGCATGTATCGCTCGCTCGGATGGCAGTTGGCCGAGTTCTGCCACATGCCTCGCCTCACCCTGCCAGAGGCCAGCAACTCCATTCGCTATGAAGGGCTGGAGCACTATCAAGCCGCCAAAGCGCGCGGACGCGGCGTGCTCGTGCTCACTGGACACTTGGGCGCGTGGGAGCTGAGCAGTTTTTTTCATTCGCTTGCCGGTCATCCCATGCGCATGGTTATCCGCCGCTTGGACAACCCCGCCGTCGATGCGCTGGTCAACCGCATTCGCTGTCTGCACGGCAACCAAGTGTTGCACAAGGATGACTTTGCGCGTGGTTTGTTGCACGCCATGCACGCAGGCGAGACTGTCGGCATTTTGATGGACACCAATATGACGCCGCCGCAGGGCGTCTTTGTGGACTTCTTCGGCCACGCAGCCTGCACTGGCTCCGGACTGGCACGCATCGCCCAGCGCACGGGAGCCGCGGTACTGCCGGGTTTTTTGCTGTGGCACGCAGATGAAAAAAAGTACGTGCTGCACTTTTTGCCCACACTCACTCTCATCAACACTGGCGATGCGGAGGCCGATGCGCTGGCCAACACGCAAATATGCACAAAAGCATTGGAAGACGTGATCCGGCAATATCCGGAGCAGTGGCTGTGGGTGCATCGCCGCTGGAAAACGCGCCCGCCAGGCGAAACGCCCCTGTATTAGCTGCGTCTTCACCTCCACTGTTCCCAGTGGTTTTTCAGGCTATTCGATTGCCTTGTCGTATTTTTTGAGGTGTTCAATTCTAACTGCGCCCTTTGCGGTTCCAGGGAGTGACCAGGATTCTTCCCGAATCGTGCGCACGCTGACCGAAGGCTTCAGCAGGCAACAGTCTTCGCACTGTATTACAGTGGAGGCAGTCGCTCCCACATGCCGATGACCCTGCACCAACTCGTTGCAGCCTTGGGCGCGCAATGCTCGATGCCAGAGCAGGCGCAGCTGACCTCCATCGTGCGCCACGTCAGCAGCATTCCCCGAGCAGATGCTCAGGCCCTGGTCTTTGCGGAATCTCCCGCCGCGCTCAACGCGGCGCTGGTCTCTGCCGCAGGCGCAATTTTGGTTACGCCCGCACTGGCCGCCTCTGCCGCAAATCCATCAAAGCCCCTGCTGCAACACGATCAACCACGCTGGGCCTTTGCGCAGGCCGCCAAGTTGTTGCGCGTTCCTCATCGTGGAGCGGGCGTACATGCCACGGCGATTCTGGGAGCGCATGTACACCTGGGCGCGCAGGTTTCCATCGGCCCATACGCCGTGCTCGGTGCCAACGTCTCCATCGGAGATCACACGCAGATCGATGCAGGCGTGGTGCTGGGTGAGGGCGTGCGCATTGGTGCGCACTGCCATCTGTACCCGCGCGTTGTGGTCTATGCGGGCACACAGATCGCCGATCGTGTGCTTTTGCACGCAGGCAGCGTGCTTGGCTCGGATGGCTTCGGTTACGCGCGCCACGCAGCAACGGGCACGTACCTGCAATTTCCCCAGCAAGGCACGCTGGTGATTGAAGAGGATGTCGAGATCGGCGCCAACACCACGATCGATCGTGGCGCTTTGGAAGAGACGCGCATCGCGCGCGGCAGCAAGCTGGACAATCTGGTACACATCGGCCACAACGTGCGTGTGGGACGCGATGTGGTCATCGCCGCGCAAACCGGCATCTCTGGAAGCAGCAGCGTGGGCGACGGCGCAATTCTGGGCGGACAGGTCGGCGTGGGAGAACATGCAGAGATTGGCCCGCAGGTGATCTTGGGCGGCGGGGCGGGTGTTTTGAGCCAGAAAAAACTGCGCGGCCCCGGCGCTACCTTCTGGGGACGCCCCGCACAGCCGCTGCGCGACTATCTCAAATCCTTGGCTGCGCTGGCGCGGCTCTCGCGACGAACGAAGGAGTAGCCATGGCCATTGTCGTTGTTGGCGGACACACGCGCAACATTGGCAAGACCTCTGTCGTTGCAGGCATCATCACCGCGCTGCCACAGTACCACTGGACAGCCTTCAAAATCACACAGTACGGGCATGGCCTCTGCACCGCCCATGGGGAGCCGTGCGCGTGCGAAACCTCTACCCACACCGTAGCGATTTCAGAAGAGCACGACGCCACCACCGGCACAGATAGCGCGCGCTTTTTGCAGGCTGGCGCTGCACGATCCTTTTGGATGCGCACGCGCCAAGGCTATCTGGCCGAGGCCATGCCGCGCATCCGCAGAGAGTTGGAGCACGCAGAAAATGCCATCTTCGAATCCAACAGCGTGCTGCGCTTTCTGCGCCCGGATCTGTATCTAACTGTGTTGAATCCATCCATCGCAGACTTCAAAGCCTCCGCGCAATACTTTCTCGATCGTGCTGATGCCATCGTGCTCACAGCGCCCGGAACAAACGTAACGTCCGCATGGACGGAAACTTTTTTTTCGAGAATTCGGAACAAGCCGACTTTTTTGATGTCGCAACCAAAGTTTGATTGCAACGATTTATCCGGATGGATTGCACAGAGGCTCCCGATCCACAGGTAAGCCTAG
>JAJZMO010000341.1 GCA_021798235.1 Acidobacteriota bacterium
CGCGATGGTGAGCTAGAGGCCGCAACGGTCGAAGGCGCGACGCATGCCGTGCTGTGCGTGCTGCGGATTCCCTGAGTTCAGCTTCTGGCGATGAGTTCATCGACGCGGGCGGGATCCCAGGAGGGAATGGCGCCGGGCTGGCTGGCGACGGTGGCTCCGACGGCGTTGGCGAAGCGGGCGGTTTGCTCGATGGGCCAGCGCCGGATGATGCCGTGAAGGAGGGCCGCGGCGAAGGCGTCGCCAGCGCCGACGGTATCGGCCACTTTGACAGAGAAGCCGGGAAAGGCCTGGAATCGGCCTTCGGACAGGATGGCGCATCCTTCGCCACCGAGAGTGACGCAGATGGTGGCAATGCGATGGGCGGCGGCCCATTCGCGGCAGAAGCTTTCAAGCGAAAAAGTGCAGAGCGGGTGGAGGTGGCGGTGCAGCAGCTCCGCCTCGGAGTGATTTAATTTGAGCACCCGCGCGGAGGCGGAAAGGCGCTGGACGAGAGGGAAGTTCCAGTGGCCTTCGCGGAGGTTGATGTCGTAGAAGCAGGGAAGGCCGGGGAAGCGGCGGCGGAGGGATTCGATCAGCGCGGGCGAGCCGGGCGCGGCCTGTGCGAGGGTTCCAAAGTAGAGCCAGGAGGGTGGCAGGGCCTGAAGGCGGGCGAGGGTTTGCTCGTCAAGCTGGAAACCGTCAAAGGCGGCGGGGCGATCGATTCGGTAGCTGGCGTTGCCTTCGCTGTCTGTGGTGACGATGGCGGCGCCGGAGGACACGGAGGGAATGGTCTGGACGCAGTCGGTGGAGAGGCCGAGGTTGCGGATGGCGGTCAGGGCGCGGAGGCCGCGATCGTCATCGCCGACGGCGGTGAGGAGGGTGACGTCGTGTCCGAGGCGAGAGGCCATGGCGGAGAAGTTGAGTGGAGCGCCGCCGAGGAGTTCGCGATGGGCGAAGACGTCCCATAGGACTTCTCCGGCGCTAAGAATCGACACGGATGATTCCCTTCCCGGCAAGGAGGTAGGCGATCAGTTGCCATCAACTTGTCTGCTAAACAGATATACTAATTCTGCTTTACCTGTCTACCTCTAATTTGCAATGATGACGGCAGCGATCGCTTTCGGGTGGCTTTAGCTGCTGGCGATGAGGGGGATGGGATGAATCGGTCCTTGGAGCGAATGATGAAGACGAGAGAGGTGCTGGATGCCGGATCCCCGGACGAACCGAAGTACCGGATGATTGCCGATAGTCTGCGGGAGAGCGTGCTGGCAGGGGAGTACCGTGCGGGTAGCCGGCTGCCGAGCGAGACGGAACTGGTGCGACGGTTCGGCGTGTCACGCATGACGATTGTGAAGGCGATCAAAGAGCTGCAGCAGATGGGGCTGGTGACGCGGCGAGTGGGTTCGGGCACCTATGTGGCGGCGCGGACAAGCCAGACGAGCCGGTTGTTTGGGTTGCTGATTCCGGAGCTGGGGCAGACGGAGATATTTGAGCCGATTTGCCAGGGGATGGCGAGCTACCAGGGGGTAAACCGGCACTCGCTGCTGTGGGGAAATGCGGTGAGCGAGGGGGATCCGAAGGAACAGGCGGCCGAGGAGCTTTGTCAGCAGTACATTGCGCAGCAGGTTTCGGGGGTGTTCTTTGCGCCGCTGGAGCTGTCTCCCGTGAAGGATGAAGTGAACCGGAAGATTGTATCTGCGCTGGACAAAGCCGGGATTCCAGTGGTGCTTCTGGACCGGTGCGTGGAGCAGTATCCCAGGCGGAGCCAGTATGACCTGGTGGGTATCGACAACCGGCGGACGGGATATGCAGCGACGATGCACCTGGTGAAGGCCGGGGCGCGGCGGATTGGGTTTCTGGGAAAGCAATTTTCGGCATCGACAGTGGATGCGCGGATTGCCGGGTACCGCGAGGCGCTGATTGCGTCGGGGATGCTGGGGCAGGAGGATCTGGTGATGCGGGGCGATCCGGGAGACACGGAGTTGGTGAGGAAAATGCTGGAGGAGAAGCGTCCAGACGCGATTTTGTGCGCGAACGACCACACGGCAGCAAACCTGATGCAGAGTCTGGGGCGGCTGGGACGGCGGGTTCCGGAAGATATTCGGATCGTGGGCGTGGATGATGTGAAGTATGCGAGTTTGTTGTCGATTCCGCTGACAACGATGCATCAGCCGTGCGTGGAGCTTGGACGAGTGGCGATGGCAGCCATGCTGAGCCGGCTGGAGAATCCGGATTTTCCTGCCAGGGATATTCTGCTGAGCTGCCGGCTGGTGGTTCGGCAGTCGTGCGGGTCGGCGCAGGCGGGGTGATGACGCCGTAATTTTGCAGCGAAGCAGGAATTTTTGCAGGGATGAGGCACTCGGAGCGGGGACGCACGAGTGCCTTATTTTTCAGCCCGTTGATGGAATAATTAATAAGACTATACAGCTTTGTTCAGATTAGTAATCTGATTTGATTGACAATAGTATTTCCTTATCATTAAAACGATGCATGCCAATTTCAGGAGGCGGCATGAATCAGCTAATGAGTGGACTAATCCATCTGAGGACAGCACGGCGGCGCAAAGCGATCAGGACTGCGGGCACGCCAGCATTCACAGAGACAATGGGCACGAAGCGGCGGTTGCGCGGGGGCATGAGCGGTGTGGCTGCTGTGCTGGCCCTGCTGGCAGTTGTTGGATGGACGGGCGGAGTGCCTGCGCGGGCGCAGACGAGTTACGGCAGCGTTGTGGGTACGGTGACGGACTCGACGGGCGCGATTGTTCCGGGCGCGAAGGTGGTGCTGAAGAACACGGCGACGAATGCAATGCAGACGGCGATGACGAGTTCGGCGGGCAATTACAGTTTTGTGAACCTGATTCCGGACAAGTACGACCTGACGGTGACGAAGCAAGGCTTCCAGTCGATGATGCAGAGCGGGATCGACGTGCAGGTGGGCGGCGCGACGCGGGTGAACGTGACGCTGCGGGTCGGCAATGTGAGCCAGACGGTGACGGTGACGGCCTCACGGGCTGCGCTGCAAACGCAGAGCGCATCGCTCGGAGGCGTGGTGGAAGGGCGACAGGTGGTCCAGGCCCCGCTGAACGGGCGCAACGTAAACAATCTGCTGGATTTTATTCCTGGCGTAGTGCCGGGCGGCGGGACGCAGGGCAGCACGATGGCCAACGGCGGCAGCGGGAACTTCCAGGCCGGCGGGCAAACGCAGGCGATTGCATACAACAATTATCAGATTGGCGGCGGTTTCAGCGGACAGAGCATTTTCTACATCGACGGGATGGAACAGAACATCGCCGAGAACAACGTGAATCCGCTGGTACCAACGCAGGATGCGGTACAGGAATTTCGCGTTTCGACCAATGACGTGAGCGCGGAATTTGGCGGATTCAATGGCGGCGTGGTTCAGATTGTGACCAAGAGCGGGACGAACAAGTTCCACGGCAACGTGTATGAGTACTTCCGCAACACGGCGCTGGATGCGAATGACTGGTTCAGCAACCATGAAGGCCTGGGCAAGGCTCCGCTGCACCAGAACCAGTTTGGCGCGAACCTGGGTGGGCCGATTTTGAAGAACAGGGCGTTTTTTTTCTTCTCCTGGGAGCGTGAGTCGCTGATTTCGGCGAGTCCGATCAATGCGACGGTGCCTACGATGGCAGAGTTGGCGGGGAACTTTTCGGGGGATCCGCAGACGATTTACGATCCGGAGACAGGCCAGCCGTTTCCGAGGAACATTATCCCGCAGAACCGGATTGATCCGACGGCGCTGAAGATTCTGCAACTGGAGACGCCGAACGAGTCGCGCGTGATTCAGAAGCCATTCACGACGAACTTTTTTGCCTCGGCGCCGATTGAGGGCTACCAGGACCAGTACAACGCACGAGTGGACATTGCGCCCGACCCGAACGACTCATTGTTCGTCCGTTATACGTTCTGGAATCCGCACAATGGGATCAGCGATCCCTTCGGAACCAAGACTGGCGCCGGGCCGACGGGAAACTACACGCAGGAGGCGGAGATTGGAGAAAATCACGTCTTCAATGCGAACACGATTGCGGATGTTCACCTTTCGTACCTGGAGAACTACAACTTTCAATACCCGCTGAGCGACGGGTTCGACATGTCATCGATCAGCCCGACTTACGGCACGATTCAACAGGAAAGTGCGAAGAAGGAAGGCCTGCTGCCGGGTCTAGGGATCCAGGGATACGGGATTGGCGCGGAGCTTTCGCAACTGTACTGGAACAACAACATCTGGGGTGCGAACGCGAGCCTGACGAAGATTCTGAACCGGAACACGATCAAGGCCGGTGTAGAGTGGCGCCAGATCCTGTGGGAAAACTACGGCAACAGCCAGGGCCTGAACCTGAATGCGACGCCCTTCTATACGGCGAAGAACGCAAGTGACGCAGTGGACGGGAACGCGCTGGCGTCGTTTCTGCTGGGGATTCCGTCAAGCACAAGCATTGCGTCGGTGGGGACGTGGCACGCGTTCCTGCACTCGTATGCGTTCTACGTGACGGACACCTGGCAGGCGAGTAAGAAGTTGACAGTGAATGCGGGCCTGCGCTGGAGCCAGCCGGGCGCATTCGAGGAAGAAAACAACCTCGATACGGTGCTGCAACCGAATGCAGGGGTGAGCATTGGCGGCTTGCAGTCGATTACGAATCCGGTGACGGGTACGTCGGTTCCGCTGACAGGGCGTCTGGCGTTTGTGGCCAGCCCGCAATACCCGAACCGGCACGAAGAGGCACTGCATTGGAATCTGTTCGCTCCGCGGTTGGGTATTGCGTACGAAGTGATGCCGCAGACGGTGGTGCGCGCCGGCTACGGCAT
Organism: Acidobacteriota bacterium; assembly: GCA_021798235.1. The sequence continues at coordinate 4,809 of JAJZMO010000341.1, forward strand.
TTCCTACCTGCCGGCGGAGATTACGCAGGACGGGCCCGGCAGCAGCGTGATCAATTCTGCCAACACGAGCGTGACGAATACAGTGGGCCAGCCTTTGATTGCGACGATCGATAATCCGTTGCCAAACGGGGTGAACCCGCCGAGCGGGCGTACGCAGGCAGGACTGAATGCGGCGCTGGGACTGAACATAGCGGGACGATTTCCGCATCAGGCGTATGGTTATGCGCAACAGTGGAACCTGGCGATCCAGCGCGCGCTTGGAAATCGGGCCACGGTGACGATTGCGTACGCTGGGTCAAAAGGCACACACCTGGTGATTGGCAACGGCTTTACGGGGTCGGGCTACAACCTGAACCAATTGCCTGACAAGTACGACGCGCTGGGCTCCCAACTGCTGAAGCCAGTACAGAATCCCTTCTACGGTATATTGCCGGCGGGGACGACCTTTGGCGCCCGGACGATTGAGGAAGGCTACTTGCTGACGCCGCACCCGCAGTACCAGGGCGTGCTGCAGACGGTGCCGCGGTATGGCGATTCGACCTATAACGCGCTGCAACTGGCGTATATCGAGCACTTCAAGCACGACGGCATTGTGCAGGTGGCTTATACCTTCAGCAAGCTGATTAGCAACACGGACAACACCAGTTCGTTCCAGGACGGACAGGGCGGACTCGGCGTGGTGCAGGACTACACGAATCTGAAGGCTGAAAAATCGCTGAGCATGCAGGATGTGCCGCAGAACCTGGTGATCAACTATGGCATTGACCTGCCATTTGGGCGCGGGCAGCAATACTTTGGCAACGCCGACCGTGCGCTGAATGCGGTGATCGGTGGGTGGCGGGTGAACGGCATCACGACCTTTCGCAGCGGCCTGCCGATTGCGCTGCAGGCGGCAGGCAACAACCTGAGCATTTTTGGCGCCGGCGCGATTCGCCCGAATTATGCGACGGGATGCAACAAGGGCGTGAGTGGTTCGGCTCACAGCGCGGCGCGCGCGAACGAGTGGTTCAATACGGCCTGCTTTACGCAGCCGGGGCCATACTCATTTGGAGACGAGTCGCGGGTGGATTCCACCATGCGAAGCGACAACCTCGCGAACTGGGACATGTCATTCAACAAGTACTTTGACCTGACACATGGCGTGCGATTCAAGTTTGGTACAGAGTTCTTTGACATCTTTAACCACCCTCAGTTTGCACTGCCGAACGCGAACCTGTCTTCGCCCGGTTTTGGCCAGGTGGGGCACCAGACGAACCTTCCTCGAACGGTGCAGTTTGAGGGGCGGATCATCTTTTGACGCTGTTGTTGAAGTACGTTCCTCCTATGCGAAGCTGACGCCCTGATGCGGCTCAGCTTCGCGCTTTGTTTGCCGCACTTGCGGACGGAGCAGGTAGACGTCTAAAAGAGGGAGAAGCTATTGCGGGGAAAAGTTTGCCCCCGCAGAGATTTGCAACTGTCACGGACATGATTTTGGGAGGGGCGATGAATCGTCGGGAATTGCTGAAGAGTGCGGCGGGGCTGGCGGGTGCGGCGGCGATGAGCCGCAGGGGGTGGGCCGGTGAAGTGGAGACCTATGCGGAACTGATTGCGCTGGAGGGGCGGCTGGCGC
>JAJZMO010000016.1 GCA_021798235.1 Acidobacteriota bacterium
AGCAGCGTGCCACGGTGAAAGTCGATCGTGTACTCGGGATCTTTCAGCGTGTGGCCGGTCAAAACCATCACCACGGTTTCCTGCGGATGCACCTTGCCTGCGGCGCAAAGCTTTTTCAGCCCGGCAAAGGTCACCGCGCTGGCTGGCTCGCAGCCAATGCCTTCTGCGCCAATCTCGGCCTTTGCCAGTGCAATTTCCTGTTCCGTTGCCTGCTCGCAAAAGCCGCCCGTCTTCTGAATCGCGCGCACCGTCTTGCGCCATGAGGCCGGGTTGCCGATGCGAATAGCCGTGGCGCGCGTCTGCGCCTGCACCGGCTCCAGCCGCTCGCCTTTGTGCTGGCGCAGGCTGGTGTACAGCGGGTTGGCCCCGTCGGCCTGAATCACGCTGATGCGCGGCAGCCGATCCGTCAGCCCCAGCGCTTTCATTTCAAAAAAACCTTTGTACAGCGCGGCGCCATTGGCCAGGTTGCCGCCCGGCACAACAATATGGTCCGGCACCTGCCAGCCCATCTGCTCGGCGATCTCAATGGCGGGCGTCTTCTGTCCCTCCAGTCGGTACGGGTTCACGGAGTTCAACAGATACACCGGCGCTTGCTCCACGATCTGCGCAAGCACGCGCACGCAGCCATCAAAATCTGTCTGCAACTGGCAGGTCACCGCGCCATAATCAACCGACTGCGCCAGCTTGCCCCAGGCCACTTTGCCGTCGGGGATCAGCACCAGCGCCCGCATGCCCGCACGCGCCGCATAGGCGGCCATCGCCGCCGAAGTGTTGCCCGTCGAGGCGCAGGCGACCCAGGGGAAATTCTTTTCGCGCGCCACCGACAGCGCCGCCGTCATGCCTGTGTCTTTGAAGGATCCGGTTGGATTCATGCCCTGATGCTTGGCAAAAAGATGCTCCACGCCCAGCCGGCGTGCGCATTGCGGCATCGCATACAGCGGCGTGTTGCCTTCGCGGAGCGTTACCGCATGCTCGGGCGCATCCAAAAACGGCAGCAGTTCGCGGAACCGCCAGACGCCGCTCTGGTCCAGCATCGCCGTGGAGAGCCTGCGCTCAGCCCAAAGCGCGCGCAGCCCAGCGGCATTGGGCCGCTGGGAGCCGTCGCCGTTGCCTTCCAGCGCCCAGCCCGGATAAATCACTTCAAATAACTCGCCACATTGCAGGCAGCGGAACCCGGCGGACATTCCCTCGCCGCTGGTGACCGCGCCGCAGCCAATGCAGCGCAACTGGTGCAATCTCGTGGTTGTCATGCCTAGCTTCTAGCCTATCAGGTGCGCCGCACCCGCCGCTCTGCCCGCGGATGGAACTTGGAGTTGGATAGATACGAAGTCCGAGGGATCGTCTGACCGAGAGGTGCGGGTGCCTGTAGATGGTCAAGAGGTTGTGCCCCATGTCTCGCTTTTGAGACACGGGATATAGAAACTCTGCTGGTGCTCCATTCTTCGCGTAGCGAAGGGTGGGAAGCGGTGCCCCAGGCCGAAGCCGGGTTCTTTTACTTGCGCGATTTCCTGCTGCGGTGTCTTCTCGCGGTCGTTCGTGAAAATCTGCGCGTCCCACTGATAGCCGTACGATCCAATCCACGCCGGAGTCAGGCGCGCGGGCTGGATACGATGGGGCCAGGCGGCGCAAGGGGGTAAAGGTGCATGCGGGGTGGACACGCTGGGACACCTGCTGGCGCTGCATGTAACTGCGGCCAGCGAGCAGGATCGCGCACAGGTCGAGCAACTTGCAGAGCAGGTACAGCAGATCACCGGAGACCAAGAGGAGTTGGCCTATGTCGATCAGGGATACACGGGAGAAGCCGCGCAGAATGCGCTGCGAGGCATGGGATTCAATTGCATGTGGTCCAACATACCTCTTGTCCAGCTTCTCTCTCTGATTCACTGGTTCAGAATTCGTCGGGCATGCCAGCACCGTGGACTCCAGTCTTTATCCTATCTGCACATGCAAGGGTAATAGCCTCTTCAATTTGTGTGCGGAGGATTGGCTTCGAGACATACCCATCCATGCCACACTCCAGGCACTTCTCACGATCGCCATTCATCGCATGCGCAGTCATCGCGATGATGGGGATGTGACGGCGAGTCTGCTTTTCTCTGTCGCGGATTTCTTTGGTTGCCGCAATCCCATCCAAGAGTGGCATTTGGATGTCCATAAATACCAGGTCATAGGTTCCGGTTTCCAACATCGACAATGCTTCAATGCCATCATTGGCAATGGTCACGCTGTGGCCCATCTTCTCCAGTGTGCGCGCCGCGAGTTTCTGGTTGATGCGATTGTCTTCAGCTAGAAGAATGCGAAGACCTTCTTCGTTATACTTGTGGTTTTGTATTAGAGGAGCGCTCTCCAGGGAAGGGTTTTTCTGATTCAGTACGGTAGAGATAGAAAAGAGTAGATCGGATCTGCGTATTGGCTTAAGCAGGTAGGATGCGATGCCAAGCTGCTTGCAGCGCTCTGCACCCGCACCATACCCCCCAGAGGTCAGCATCATAATTACAGGAGCTGTCAGTTCCGCATCCTGATGTATGCGCTCAACCAGCATAAAGCCATCCATGTGCGGCATGTGCATGTCTGTCATGATGAGGTGGAATGGATCCCCAATCGTATGAGCTTCACGCAGCTTAGATAATGCAAGATCGCCACTTTCAACAGCACAGGGCTTTGCCTGAACCTGACGCAGCATCTCGGATAAGATTCTGCGATTGGTCTGATTGTCGTCGACAATCAGTACTTTCAAATCTTTAAAGCTTGTTGGCGACATAGCGTGCTGTGCAGCGGTAGACTGAGTGGTCAAGAATGTAGCCGTGAAGTGAAATTGTGTTCCTATCCCCAACTGGCTCTCCAGCCATATTTTTCCGTCCATCATGGATACGAGCCGCGATGAAATCGTCAGCCCAAGCCCTGTGCCACCATACTCGCGTGTTGTCGATGAATCGGCCTGCGCAAAGGGATTGAAGATGACGGCCTGCTTTTCAGGGGAAATCCCAATTCCTGTGTCGGAGACAGTAAAGTGGAGAACGCAGTTGTCATTGCGCACCTCCTCGTTTTCAACGCGGAGTGATACTTCTCCAGTGTGCGTGAATTTGATAGCGTTGCCTACAAGATTGACAATGATTTGCCGAAGACGACCAGAGTCTCCTCGCACTGTTTCCGGTACGTTTTCCGCAATATCGCAGAGCAACTCCAGCCCTTTTTCGTCCGCACGTAATGCGAGAGTTTTCATGGTATCTTCCAAGCACTCTCGTATTTTAAAGTCGACAGCTTCCATTTCCATTTTCCCGGCTTCAATTTTGGAGAAATCGAGAACATCGTTAATGACTCCAAGAAGTAAGTTGGCGGAAAGTTTCACTGTCTCCATGTAGTCCCGTTGCTCTGCAGACAAGATCGTATCCAGGGCAAGTTCCGTCATGCCGACAACACCATTCAACGGTGTGCGAATTTCGTGGCTCATGTTTGCCAGAAACTCGCTCTTTGTTCTATTGGCAACTTCAGCTACCTCCTTTGCGTTGCGGAGAGCATCCTCGTTGCGCCGCTGTTCCGTTATATCTCGGAAGGTCCAAATTCTTCCGTAGTACTCACCATTCTTCCCAAGAACGGGAGCCGAATATCGATCGAGAACCGTACCGTCCTTCATGTATATTTCATTTGTTTGAATTTCATCGGGGTGATTATTCAGGTACGCTACGCATTCAAGGAATGCAGTGGGATTGGTGGTGAGGTTAGCGAAATAGTTCAGTCCAGGATCGTAAAAATCGCCCTTTGTTTTATTGTATGGAACCTTCCATATGCGGCAGAAAGGCTCATTCTGGAAGATGATTTCATTCTGGCCATTACGCACAAGAACGCCTTCGATGGTCGCGTTACCTTGTGCTTCTAGAAAAGCAGCTTGCCATCGCAACTCCGTCTCGATTCGTTGACGCTCCACAATCTCAGATTGCAGCTGAGCTGTTCGCTGTTGAACACGCTCTTCCAATCCATTATTTATTTCTTGCAGGAGCAGATCGCGCTGCTGAATACGCTCCAGCATTTGATTAAACGATGTTACAAGTGTTCCAACTTCGTCCTGGCTCAGCTCCGGGGCACGCAGCGAATAGTCTTCGCGCAGCGAGACCTGTTCTGCCAGTGAAGCAAGCTGAACCAGCGGAGCGCTGACAAGACGCACGAGTTCTACGGTTGCAAGATAGGTGATGATGATGGACAGAATCAAAACTAGAATTGCGATCTTTGCGTACTGCCGCAGCTTTAGACGAAATCCACCAAGATCGGAAACGATACCGATAGTTCCCGTTTTTTCTCTGTTGAGTGAAACGCTGTGAAACAGCGTAAGGGTATTCTTGCTGAAGTGGGCACCATCTGAACCCAGAGCGGGCATTTTTAAGGAGGGGTCGACATCAGCTCTGCGGTATACCGCAAAGATGTTGCCCTGCTCATCGTAAAGGCAGGCCACAACTACATCATGTTCGGCTTTGAGTGCTCCCAGCATTTGCTCGGCTGTTTTCTGATCTTCAAAAGCCAGGGAAGCCGCTGTATTTGCACCCAGTGTATCCGCTAGTGTGGAAAGTTCACTGGCCGCAGTGGCGCGAAAATCAGCGCGTTCATAAATGGTGAAGCCTGCACAAGCCAGAGCGAGCGCCATCACTGTTGAGGAAAGAAGCAGCAACGCGAGCTTGCGGCGAATTGGAAGATTTTTAGTGGTCATCTCCCATTGCCTTCCGAAGGTTCGATAACCCTTTTTGCAAGGAGAAGCATCTGCGAGCTGATTGTTAGATTTGCCTTCTCTGCCGCGCGGCGATTGATAGAAAAACGAATCCTATTCCCTTCCAACAGGAATTGGATCATTCCTCCGGCATCGATAAAATCATCTGCCTCTCCCACAGTTAAGATCGGAGCATTCCCAAGGCTCGCCAGTAAATCTTTCAGGTGGCTGTCCTCATTTTTTCCAATAAAGAGCATCGTGCATTCGTTGATTTGGTTGTACTTTACATGCCGAATGTGAATTGTGCGGGAGCCGATCTGCTTGCCTGCCAATGTGTTTTCCAGGTCACCATGAAATGGATCGTCGTCCACGGTGCAAAGCAAAAAGGAACTTGGGCTGTCGCTTGGAGCGCTTGGAGGCCAACGGACAAGCTGGGCAAAATGAAAAAGGAATGCGGCCTTTACGTGATACTCATCTTGCATAGATTGACAGCATCCTTTTGTTGCGTTGAACACAATTCCAATGATCGCGAGCACAACGAAGAATTCCAAAGTTCGTTGCGCAGCCCGCGGGGGCGCGAAGAGGCTGGTGCATTTTTGCCCCCCTTCGTTCATCCTCAAATTGGCTTTATCGCTCACGCACATTCGCTCTCTCAATACTGCCAGCGCAATTTAAGATAAACGCCACGCGTAATCAACGAGGGCGCTACAGTAGTATCTTCTCCAAGATATTCAAGGTGCCTGGCTTTCAAAAGATTCTCTCCATCAAGAGTGATGGAAAAATTCTTTGCCGCCTGCCAGCTTAGATTGCTATCCATTTGCGTGTAGGAAGGAACGCCTGTCGCTGGTAGTCGTCCAACGAAATAAGCTGCCGTATTCCATTCCCATTTTTTCGGTAGGTCAACGCGCGAGCGCAGTTGCGCTTGGTGCGTAGGATTTCCGCCATCGGTTGCGGCAGCCGTCGTTACATCTTGACTGGCCGCTGTCGCATGCAAGTGCATGGCCAAAAAAGAATAGCCCGGACTCAAACTCCATCGTTTGATCACCTGCCAATTCGCAAATATCTCTCCGCCGTGCGTTTCTCCTTGCAGTAGGTTGCCGTAGATGTAAGGAGCAACGGCATAAATGTATGTAGGTGTACTCTGCAGGTATGGTGTCCCAGGCTCATAGGATGTTAGGTGGCTATAGCTGTTGTAATACGCGGCAACATCCATCGAAAAATTTCTGGTTAGCTGCGTTCGCCCTCCAACTTCAGCGGCGTGCAGATCTTCATTCTTAAACTTTGGATTTCCAGAAACAGTGAGAAGAACTGGAAGGCCGTTCGGGCCAGAGACTGCTTCAAAGTTAAATTGAAGGGCTGTGTCTGTCCGTGCGGGTGTCCGCTCTGCCTGGGAAATGGCTGTCCATACCATGCCTCGATCTGTCAGCTTCACGCTCATGCGAATGCTTGGTTGCAGTCCGAAGCCTGTGAAGTAATTGTGTTCGACCTTGGTTCCAAAACTTACATGGATACGATCGGAGGCAAGCGCAATCTCATCCTGTGCAAAGGAGCTAAAAAGCTGCGTAGTCAGGGATGCAGGCACGAAGGTATACCGCAACCCAGATGCAGTACTGTCAGAGTCGAGACGATAGCCTGCTCCCCATACAATGTCCTGATGCTGTCCCCAGTGAAGATG
>JAJZMO010000133.1 GCA_021798235.1 Acidobacteriota bacterium
TGCTTCTGACTGGTGCGTTGGCTGCGGGAATCTCCGGCTGCGGCGGCAGCACAAATTTATCCCCGAACACCTCCGCGCCCGCTGCCTCCGATATATCGATCACGGTAGCTCCATCCGCGGGGAGTGGCCAGAGCAGTCAAACCATCCACCTGAACGTCACCATTATCGGGTAACAGAAGCAGAGGATCGAAACAACCGTTGTAGAAAAAAATTGCACGATGCACACCGCCGGGTGAGTTGCTCTCACGCGGCGGACGCATTTTGCAGAGAGATTGCTGACAGGATTGGGCGGATACCAGCGCTGGCCGCCAATCTCGCGGATGCGCGGACCGAAACCAGATTTTCTCCTTGACGTTGAACGTGCAGTAAAGAAAATCAGCAGTCGCTACAAACACCTCGGGCCTGCGGAGTCTTCCGCAGGCCTGAAGTCTTTGCACCAGCCATCTGGGGAAATCGGCAATCTTGAATCCATTGCTTCCACGAACCATCAGGGGCGCGTGCTCTCGCTTCTTCCTAGTGTTGACGGTTGCACAGATTGCCTCTAGGCGGCCCCGGCTCCATCCAAGCAGGCGCAAAAGTCGTCGCACCAGTGGTAGACATCCGCTTTGCGTACGTTGCGGCGGAGCTGCAGCATGCGCTTTCTGCGTTCTTTAGGGCCGGTTTCGTATGCGCGCAGTACGGCCTCGGCCACGGCCTCGATGTCATAGGGGTTCACCAGGATTGCGCCGCCACGCAACTGCGCTGCCGCCCCGGCAAACTCGCTCAGGATCAACAGGCCGCGGCACTCAATCTGTGCGGCACAAAACTCCTTCGCCACCAGATTCATGCCATCCTTGAGCGGCGTAATTAAGGCAATGTCTGCTGCGCGATACAAGGCCAGCAGCTCGGTTCGGCTCAGCGAGCGGTGGATGTAATGCACCGGCGTCCAGCCCGAGTCGCTGAAGGTGCCATTGATCTGACTGATGAGCGTTTCGATCTCCTGCTTCAACTCGCGGTACTCGGGAATGTGCTCGCGGCTGGGCACGACGATCTGCACCAGACTGATTTTTCTGTGCACCTGCGAATGCGTCTGCAGCAGATGGCGGAAGGCCTTCAATCGGTCTGGGATGCCCTTGGTGTAATCCAGCCGATCGACGCCGAGCACGATCTGCTGTCCATGCATATCGCGCCGCACTTTTTCGACGCGCTGGAGCACCGCCGGCTGCTCAGCGGCGCGGGCAAACTCGTTGTAGTCGATGCCAATGGGAAAGACACGAATCAGGCTGGCTTGCTCGCCATCGCTCGAGTAGACCTCGTCATCGACGCGCTGCAACTCCATCTTGGGCAGCAGACGGCGCACGCAGCCGACAAAGTTGCGCTGATCGCGCGCCGTTTGAAAGCCGATCACGTTGAACTGAAACAGCGCCTCCAGAATCTGGCAGCGCCAGGGTAATTTTTCAAAGATGTCCAGCGGGGGAAAGGGGATATGCAGAAAAAAGCCCATGCGATGGCACAGGCCCATCTCTCGTAGAAATTTTCCCGTAAGCATCAGGTGGTAGTCATGCACCCAGATGCGCGAGCCGCTCTGGGCCGTTTGCGCGATGGTGGCGGCAAATTTGCGGTTCACACTGGCATAAATATTCCAATACGCGGGGTCAAAGTTGCAGCGGGATTGTAGATCGTGAAAGAGCGGCCAGACGATCTCGTTTGAAAAGCCTGCATAGAAGCCATGCTGCTCTGCCGGAGTCAGCGGGATGCCGATCATGTCGCAGGTGTCGTCGGGGTGCGCGCCGCCTGCGGAGAGTTCCAGCAGCGCTTCTGCCATGCCAGAGTTTGCATCGATCGAGCCGATCCAAGCTCCTTTTTGCGAGGCCAGCACCGGGCGTAGCGCCGTCACCAACCCGCCGGAGCTGGGCTTGATTTGCAGCCCATCTGGCGTGGACTCCACCGTGGCCGGCAGCCGGTTGGAGATCAAAATCAGATTGTGCGCAGCTTGCATTGGCTCCTCCTTGTAGGGTTTCGCGTCTACGACTGTGAGCGATGGAGCCAAGCCTCCAAAAAGCCCAGTAGCTCCTCTGGCGAACGAATCCATGCCCGCGCGTGCGTGGTGCGCCACTCAGGCCGCACCAGCACGGGGAGCGATGGGCTGTGGCCAAGCAAAGCGAGGAATGCGTCCTCGTCCGTAAGGTCATCGCCCAAATAGGCGATGGGAGTCTGCGGCGGAAGCTCGCCAAGAATTGTGCGGATGGCTTCGCCTTTGTTCTGCTGTGGCACACGCAACTCGATGCCACCATCAAACTCCAGCAGCGGGGCACCCAGGCGCGTGGCCATCGGCTGCCAAGCAGCGCGGACCGACGCTTCAATCGCGCAGGACTCCTCCGGGGACAGCCCACGCCAATGCACGGCCACACTGCCATGCTTGCCCTCGGCCAAATGCGACAGGCCCAGCCGGGACAGCTCTGCCAGCGCTTGTTGCAGCAGCTCTTGTTCCCGCTGGCTCGGCTCGATGGTGTCCTGCCGCCCATCGGGATGGAGTCGCTGCATCCCGTATGCACCCCAAACCTCCGGGGCGGGCTCCAACGCCAGCAAGGAGCGCACCTCCCCAGCCGACCGTCCGCTGATCAAAACCAGATGCGTCGGCGTCTCTGCCTGGATCCGGGACAAACACCGCTGCACCCCAGGGTACGGCAGTGCTTGGGAGCGGTCGATGTGGAAGGGAGCCAGCGTTCCGTCATAATCCAGGGCCAACACCGGAGTTGCGGCCTGGGTCCGGGCCTGGGATAGGCTGGCGAAAAATGCTTCGCAAGGTTGCCACCGGTTTTGCGACAGAAACGGCTGCACCCGACCTCCGCGTACAGGGTAGACGCTGCCGCAGGCGATGACAACCCCTCGAAAAAACAATTGACAATTAGATGGCACCTGGGCCAGAATCACTCACCACGGCATAATTGCGCCGAAAAAAACGGCCCCTCTTTGCGGGAGGGGCCAATCTGCCTTGGTTCTCTCTTGTGTGAGAGCTTTTGAGTCGCCTTGGTTATTCGTACTGGTTTGGTTGCGGCACAACCTCATTGGAGGAGGACTGCGCGGGGCCGGGTTGCGCCGCACCCACCGGTGAGCCGTCCAACAAGACGGACGCGCTCAAGGTCGACAAACTGTTGCGGATCACGCGCACTTCCACGATATTGCCATGGGGATGCGCGCTGGACGTTGCACCGCTGGCATCCGCGCTACCGCTAGCGTCGACGGGCACATTGCCCAAAGCCACCTCGCGGATGCGGTACAGCGGAACCTGATGAGCTTCATACAAATAGCGGGTGACGGCTGCGGCCGTGCGCTGGGAAGCAGCCAGACCGGCCCGTCCACGCAGCGAGGAGTAACCCTGCACCTCGATTAAGTACCCCTTCTGCCATTGCACCTTGCTGGCCACTTGGTCCAGCGTGGCCTTCTCTTGCCGGCTCAGCGTGTCCTTGCTGTTGGGGAAGCGGATTTCCACCTGCGAAACCGCCTGATATTGATCGATGCCCTCGATTGCGGATTGGATCTGCTGCGTGTGCGCATTGGCCATCAAGGCCGTGGATTGCGCCTGGTCAGCCATTTGGGTCGCCTGTTGTGCGTGGGCGGCTGCGGATTGCGCCGTGGCGTTGGCTTGGTTCAAGCCCGCCTGCGTGCGCGCTTCCAAATCGCGAAGCTGTTGCGCGTTGAACGCGCTTAATTCTTTCACTTCCTGCAAGCGATCCTGCACCGGCGTCGTCTGACGCTTTACCCAGCCCTTGCTGGCAAACGGGGCCATATGTCCCCAGAAACCCTCTTTCTTCGGTTGGGGGATCGGCGCGGATTGCGCACTGGCATATTGCGCGTTGTACTTGCTGAGCTGGTCGTTCGTAGTGCGATCCGTCCCGCTGACGGTGCCGGTCTGCACCTGCGCCGACGCGGTCGGCGCTGTAGAGGCATCGGTCTGTTGCGCGGCGATGGGCAACGCCATCACTGCCACCGCAGTGGCGACGGCGATCCAGAGTAAGGGGGAACTTTGCATCTTTGGGGATGAGACTGCATAGCCTGCTTCCATACAACCGGCCTCCTTAAGATTGATCTCGTGCGGAGCGCACCCAGCATGCCGCACGAGATGTTTTGGGGATGGATCTCCCAAGCACACGCTGCGGTGCCAGTCAGACTTGCACGTGGCGTACCAAACAGGCTGAGAGGAAAGAGAATCACTCTAAGCCTTTTGAAATGTTTTCCTTGAAGAATATATGCCCCGAACAGGCCTCAGAAGATCCCGGAGGGGGATCCCGTAGTTTCTACAGGAAAGATGTAATTTTTTCCTAATGTACGCTGTAAAAATGTCGGTGCCACGTTGGCCCACGCAGCGCGCTACGGGTGGGAAGCCGCCAAGCGCACGGTATCCACCTCCACGTGCGGGACCTGCTGGTTCCACAGGGGGGAGATGTCGTCGAAAATCAAGCGGAACTCATGGGATTGGCCGGGTTGGAGCGGCTCGGAGCTGATCGGCTCTGTGTCCACGTACGGTTCATGGGTGCGAATGAGCAGCATGGGCAGCGTCTCCACCTGCGGCTGGTCGCCGCCATCGCTGGAAAAGGTGGCTGTAACGGTGACGCCCGTGACGATCTGCGTGCCATGGTTGGTAATGGTGCCGTCGATATAGGTAACCTGGCTGCCGGCGAAGTTCTCCGCCTGGCTCATGCGCGGATCACTCAATTCCAAAAACTGCGCGTAAGGGTTGACTTGGGATGCGTCTGCGCTGGCGCTGGGCGTGGATCGGGACGCATGTCCGCCCACAAAAAGGATCAACCCCAGAATGACCACCACAACGGCGGCGGCAGAGACCCAGGGCAGCCAATTGCGGCTGGAATCAGGCTCCTGCTGTTGGCCGAAGATCAGGCCTCCTGCAGCGGCACGATTCGCATCCGGATCTGGAGTGGGCACGCGCTGTGGCTTGGGAGTCTTCTGCGTCATGGCACGATTCTACCTCTAGCCGCCTGGGAACGAAGGAAAACTTGCATCGCGTCGGGATCGGCTAAAACCCCACGCTGAAGCCGCTGCTGACGCGCTGGCGAAAATCGCGGCCCTGCATCCACACGGGAATGCACATCTGTTGCAGGCGGGAGCGCATCCGTTCTCCAATGCGGTCGCCCAAGGTTTCCTCACGTGCGGCGCGGGCTGCAGCCTTGCTCGGGCTGTGTTCGCCTGCATCGTGTGCGGCCAGCGCGGGGGGATCGTTCGGATAATTCGTCGTAATAATGGTGACGCGCTGGTGGTTGTAGCGCGTGTTCAGTACGTGCGCCACCGTATCCCACACCCAGTCGGTGGGCCGCACCGCACCCAACTCGTCGAGCACCAGCACCTCAGCCTCAAAGATTGGGCGCAAAATGCCCAGCTCCGTGGCAGCTACTTGCGGGTTGTAGGAGTGCTGAATTTCTTTGAGCAGCTCGCGGTAATCGCAAAAGAGGCCGATGGCGCCTTTTTGTTCGATCAGCGCGCGCAGCAGGCCCACGGCCAGGTGGGTTTTGCCCACGCCAATGCCGCCGGTCAGCAGCAGGCCGCGGCCATCCTGCTCCACGCGAAAGCTATCAGCAATGTGCCGCGCAGCCTTCAGGGCCTTGGTCAGCGTGCCGTCCGCGCCGTGGAAGCGCGTCTCAAAGTTGTCCAGTTCACAGTGGGCATAGCGGGCGGGGATGTGCGCGCGGCGCAGCCGCAGCTCCGCCTTACGGGCGATTTGGCAGGAGCATTGTGCGGCGAACTGGGCGCCATCGTCCCGAACAATGACGCGCAAGCCGCTGCCGCCACAAAGGGGGCAGGGTTGCGCTGCGCCGGAGACATTCGGATTGGGTTCTGCGGGGGCGCTGCCGACCATGCCACATTCTCCTGTGCCTTCTTAGTATCGCAGTTGGGGGCCGGTGCAGCGCGGAGCAAATCCCGTTGCGAACTGTGGGAAACCGGGGTATCCTAAGGTGTACGTCAAGACGGGCTGTTGCAGGTTCTTGGTACATCAGGAAAGGTTTTTTGCCCCATGCCGAAGCAAGATATTCATCCAAAATATGAGACCATCCGCGTGCTGTGCGCCTGCGGAACCAGTTTTGAAACCCGTTCGACCCACAAGGGCGACGTTCACTTGGAGATTTGCTCCAGTTGCCATCCGTTCTACACCGGCAAGCAAAAGCTGGTGGACACGGCAGGCCGCGTGGAGCGCTTCCGCCGCAAGTATGCCAAGAGCGATGCAGGCAAGGCCGAGACGGCTGCTGCCAGCAAGTAAGCTCCGGAATCGGATGCAAGCAAGATGAGGCCTCCGCTGCGGCGGGGGCCTTT
>JAJZMO010000088.1 GCA_021798235.1 Acidobacteriota bacterium
GGGCTTTCCGGGGAGCAGTCGCAGAAGGTGAGCTGGCCGGATTTTTTGTCGTGTGCGATGAGGTCGGGTTCGCCGCCGGTTCTTTCCATTTCATTGAGGGTCCAGAGGGCTTTGGGGTTGGCCTGCAGGCGGGCCTGGACCTGAGGCCACCCGATGCCCTTGTGGCGGGAGGGGTTTTTCTCGAAGCGGGTCTGGAGGGTTTTGAGGAGGGCTTCGGACTGGGATTTGGTGAGGGTGGGCATGGGTTTTCCTCGGCGGAGGCCAGAGTACGACGGTGAGTGCGGGGTGGGCAAGGCTATAGCTGTTAGCGTTTAGCTTCTAGCTTTGGTGGCGCCTGGCGGCGCGGCACAACAGGAAACGCAGATTTCTCGACTGCGGCGCTCAAGCGCCTGCGCTCGGAATGACCCTTCAGAGGGGGGCCTTCCCACTCAGCAGCGGGCTGGAATGGGGCACCTGTCATGCGGCCCTACGCTGCCTGTGCGAGTACAGGGAAACGCAGGGCGCGCAGAGATATCGCGACAGGCGCGAGGTGCTGGAGCGGGGCCTGTATGGGTGGGACCGGGGTAGGTCCGGTCCCTGAGGAGGCAGAGTGGATCAGGCAATCTCGCGCATGCGGATGACCTGATCGGCCTGCGGTCCTTTCTGACCCTGAACAATCTCGAACTCTACTTCGTCCCCTTCTTTGAGGCTCTTGTAGCCGTCGATCTGAATCGCACTGTAGTGCACGAATACGTCGGGTCCGTCTTCACGACCGATGAAGCCATAACCCTTCGCGTTGTTGAACCACTTCACTTTGCCTTTGTATTGAGCCACGAGCCCTGGACCTTCCTGAAGCGAAATTCGGTGGGGGAGGGAGTCCACCGGCTTGAGACTTAAAGACGCGAGTCTCAACGCTTTGGTTATCTGGTCCAGCGATGCGGGTCTTGCCGGGCGAGGTGCCTACCGCCTACTTCTTCTTGCCCAGGGAGCGCGCGAAGCTGAGTACAGAGATGAGCGTTTTGCCGTCCTGAACCTGTCCCCTGTCAATCAGACGCAGCAACTCGGAAAGGGGCACACGAAGTAATTCGATGGATTCGTCATCTTCGGGGGCGGAGGGTCCGGGAATGAGGTCTTCAGCGAGGAAAACCTGCATCCATTCGCCGAGGAAGCCGGGGCTGGCGAAGTAGCGGGTGAGGTGGGTCCACTTGCGGGCGGTGTAGCCGGTTTCTTCGAGGAGCTCGCGTTTGGCGGCGCGGAGGCGGTTTTCGCCGGGTTCCATCTTGCCGGCGGGGACTTCGTAGAGAAATTGGCCGGCTGCGTGGCGGTACTGGCGTTCGAGGACGATGTCGGGGTCGCGTTTGCTACGGGAGCGGTCGACGGGGAGGATGACGACGGAGCCGTTATGGCGGATGATGTCGCGGCGCTGGACCTTGCCGGCGTGCTCTTTGACCTGCTCGGTGTAGATGCGGAAGAGCGGGCCTTCGTAGCGGAGGTCGGAGGAAAGGACGCGGGCGCGGCGGCCGGGGCGGATGGTGAGGTTTTTGACGAGGGGGATGTTTTCGGCGGGTCTGGCTGCGGATTTTTTGGCCGCGGGGGCTGATTTGCGGACGGCTGCGGGCTTGTTTGCGGCTTTCCTGGCGGCCGTGGAGGGGGCTGCTTTGCGCTGCGTAGAACCGGTGGGCATGAATTTTCCTCTTCCGGTACGGTACCATCCGGCTTGACGGAAACGGAGGCGGGCAAGGCGCGGATGGCGGGGAAGCGGCGGTGGACGGTAATGCGCGGCAGCGTGGCGGTGATTGGGCCGGGGAACTGGGGGACGTCGCTGGCGCAGGCGGTGCGGCGGTCGGAATGGGAGCTGCGGGAGGTGGTGGTTCGGCGCAGGCCGGGCGGCCGGACGGCGCTGCCGGAGCGGGAGTGGGGCGAGGCGGTGCTGGATGCGGAGGTGCTGTGGCTGTGTGTTCCAGATGATGCGATTGAGGCGGCATGCGCGGAGCTGGTGCGGCGGAGGCCGGATTTGCGGGGGCAGGTGGTGGCGCATTCGAGCGGAGCGCGGACGGCCGGGGCGCTGGAGGCGGCGCGGCAGGCGGGTGCGCGGGTGGCAACGGTGCATCCGGTGATGACGTTTCCGGGGCGGAAGGTGGTTCGGCTGAAGGGTGTGCTGTTCGGCGTGGAGGCAGAGAGCGCGGCGTGCCGGAAGCGGCTGAAGGAGCTGGTGACGGCGCTGGGCGGGGAGCCGTTTGTGATTGCGGCGGAGAGCAAGGTGCTGTATCACGCGGCGGGTACGTTGACCTCTCCGCTGCTGGTGAGCGCGATGACGGCGGCCGAGGAGATGGCGCGGCTGGCTGGACTCCCACGGGAGGTTGCCGCGAAAATGACAGGAGTGCTCGCGGAGGCGACGCTGGCGAACGTGCGGAAGCGCGGGGCGGGGAAGAGCTTCAGCGGTCCACTGGCGCGGGGAGATGCGGGGACGATTCGGTTGCATCTTGAGGCGCTCGCGGAGCATCCAGTTCTCGCCGGGGTTTATCGGGCGCTGGCGAGCCAGGCGCTGGAGTCGCTGCCGGTGAAGGATCGCGGGGAGATCGCGGCGCTGCTGCAACCGGGGCGGAAATCGCGGAAGCGGAAGATGCCGTTGTGAGCCGTGGGCGTGCTCGCCAGGGCGCGCGGGAAGATTTTGCAGGGAAATTTTTGAGGGAGAGCCAGGAAAGCCGGTGGAGACACACTGTTACCCGATCACGATTGTGCCGCATCTGCACCGGCTGTTTACCGACTATGCCGAGAGCGAGCAGGTGCTGCGGCCTTTTTTCGCGGTGAGCCCGCGGGATGAGAACTGGGCTGCGGGCGGCGTGGCGTTTGGCGGGGATCGCGAGAGGCTGGCAGGGCTGCTGGAGAAGCAGAATCGAGCGTGGGGCGCGGGGCCGGCGACGCTGGAGAATATCGAGCGGATTCGGCGGGGCGCGAACGTGGTGGTGACCGGGCAGCAGGTGGTGCTGTTTGGCGGGTCGCTGTTTACGCTGTACAAGGCCGCGACGGCCATTGCGCGGGCGAAGGCGGCGGGCGCGGTGCCGGTGTTCTGGCTGGCGACCGGAGATCATGATCTGGCGGAAGTGAATCACGTGACGCTGGCGGCACGGCACGAGTTGGCGATGCTCAAGCTGGAGCCGGAAGCTGCGGCAGGTCAGCCGGTGGGCGGGATCCGGCTGGGCGCGGGCATAGAGGCGGTGCTGGAGCAGGCGGCGGAGATTCTGGGTGATGTTCCGGAGATGGATCTGCTGCGCGAGGCGTACCGGCCGGAGGCGACCTTTGGCGAGGCGTTTGCCCGGCTGCTGCTGACGACCTTTGCACGGCAGGGGCTGGTGGTGGCCGATGCGACGGGGCGGGAGTTTCACGCAGCGGGCGCGAGGGTGCTGCGGGCGGCGATCGAGCGTGCCGATGAGCTGGAAGCGCTGCTGCATGAGCGAGACCGGCTGCTGGCCGAGCGCGGGTATCACTCGCAGGTGCTGGTGGCGGCGAAGAGCAGCCTGCTGTTCCTGATCGACAAGGAGACGGGCGCGCGGCAGGTGCTGAAGCGCAGCGACGATGGGCAATGGCTGGCCGGCAAGGCGGGGCACACGACGGCGGAGCTGCTGGCGATTCTGGAGAGCGAGCCGGAGCGGTTGAGCCCGAATGCGCTGCTGCGGCCAGTGTTCCAGGATGTGGTTCTGCCGACCCTGGCCTACATTGGCGGACCGGCGGAGATTGCGTATTTTGCGCAGACGCAGGTGCTGTACGAGGTGCTGCTGGGCAGGGTGACTCCGGTGCTGCCGCGCATGAGCGTCACGCTGGTGGATGCGGCGTTACGGCGGCTGATGATGCAGCATGGGGTGGGACTGGAGGATGTGTTCCGGCTGCGGCCGGATGAACTGGCGCAGCGGCTGGGCGCGCGGGCGATGCCGGTGGAAGGCAAGCAGCAGCTGGCGGCGACGGGACAGGCGCTGGATCGCGAGCTGACGGCGCTGACGGAGTGGATGCGCACGATGGATGCAGGACTGGGGCGGTCGGCGGAGACTTCGGCCTCAAAGATGCGCTACCAGATGAACCGGCTACGGCGGATGGCGGCGAATTTCCAGTTGCAGAAAGAGGAAAGCCTGCGGAGGCAGGTGGATGCGCTGTATCTGGGGATTTATCCGAATCTGCACTTGCAGGAGCGCGTGGTGGGCGGCGTGAGTTACCTGGCGCGGTGCGGCGAGGCGCTGGTGGATGCGCTGGTGGCCGCAGCGGCGGAGCTGTGCCCGGGGCACCGGGAAATCCACATGTAAATTTTGCGGCGGACGGGGCGCGGAGCCGGCGGCGGATTGCAAGGCGCGGGCGGGAGTGCTAGATTCCGCGATATGGCAGGGAAAAACGAGTCAACGATTGAGGTGGCATGCCCGGATTGCGGGGCGATGCTGAAGATCGACGCGAAGACGGGCGCCGTGATCGCGCATACTCCTGCGCCGCGCAAGCGCACGTTTGAGGATTTTGAGACGGCGGCGCGCGCGCATCGCGAGCAGGAAGAGCGCAAGCAGAGTATCTTCAAACAATCCGTGGATGCGGAGAAGAATCGCGCCGATCTGCTGGACAAGAAATTCGCCGAGGCGCTGAAGAAGGCGAAGGAAACGCCGGATACGGGCAAGCCGTTCCGGGATTTTGATTTGGATTAGGACGAACCTGCGGGACAGGAATCGCGGGCCGGATTGTAATTTGGGGTGGGGAATTTTGTGGAACCGACCGGCGGAAGCCGGCGGGGGAGATCTGGAGATGGTAATGGATGCAGAGGTTCAGTCCACTGAGGTTGAAGTAACGATTTCCAACGGAGTGCTGGAAAGGCCGGGCGAGGTATCGCTGGGGCGCGCGGCGGCGGCCGGATCGCTGGTGCTTTCGGCGGCCTTGCTGATGGCCGGCAAGCGCAAGAGCGCCGTGGCGGCGGCGGCCGTGGCGGGAGCGATCGCGGTGATGGAGGAGCCCGAGCTGGTGAAGCGCTTGTGGAACAACATTCCGAAGTATCTGCGCCGTGGCCAGGATTTTCTGGTGAAAGTGGAAGACATGGTGAGCGAGGTGACGGCGCAGGGGGAAAAGCTGCGGGAGACGCTCAAGCGGGAGGACTAGCCGTCCAGGCGTGCGCGTGCTTCGCACGCCAGTCAGCGGGATCGATGCCTCGCGTTGCTCGGCTTCAGAGCATATCAGTTTGAGATCTAATCTGCGGACAAAATGGATTGCGCCTTCGGCGAAAGTCGGCAAGTTGCCTAATACGGTGCTGCGTTTGCTCAGATCAGATATCGCGTGTGGCGCTGACAGCGGACCGGTGCTGACTGCCCACACTTCAGGCAGAGCCCGGTGACCCGGCCAGAATTAGGAAATCCGCCCAGAACTAGCGGTTAGAATGGCGTTCAAACGGGGCTATATACGGCTATGACCGGAGAACTCAGAAAGCATCTGATTTGCTGCGAGAATGCAATGCATACTGCAACGCAAATTCTTAGCCGACACGAGTTTCCCAGTGACCCTCGTACGTTAACCGTCATTGGTTTTATTTCAGTTCTCGTTGAACACCAAGAATCAATCCTACTTTTGATGATTCACGGTAACGCAGGATCGGCTTCTGCTCTCGTCAGACCCGTCGTTGAGGGGGCGTTCAGAGCGCTTTGGATTAACCGCGCTGCAACGGAGGCAGAGGTCAAGAAATTCAACGAGAAGGACGCAATTGATCTAAGCTTCGAAAAGCTCGCCGCGGCGCTCGACGACGCATACGGTGGGGATGGAATGTTCCAGAGTTTCAAGACTCGGACATGGAAGGCTCTCAACAGCTTTACACATGGCGGGATGCATCAAATCGGGCGACGTTTCGTTAAGCAGAAAATTGCCAACGACTACAGCGAGCAAGATATTAATGAGATCACCACCGTGGTCACGTTGGTAGTCCTGCTCGCGATTTCGCTCTTCCTCGAAATGCACGGTCACGCAACTTCAGTTAACAAGATCGAATCCGTGTTGAAGACCTTCGATCCCGAAATGGGTGCGTTTGCTTCGTAGGTCAAGGTGCTCCTCGCCTTCTTTATCGAGCCTTAGGCGAGTAGTCGGCATCCAGCACTTTCAGGCTGCTGAGGAGCGCGTCCCAATTAGAACTGTTTTGGGGAACCCAGTTGTTGCGGTTTAGACCGCGGATGTGGCCAGGCGATCAGCGCGGAAGGCGGCAATATTCACCTGCGGTGTGTGGCCGAGGATGAGGTCGCGGAGGATGTGCGCAGTGCCGGGCGCGAGCAGGATTCCATTACGAAAATGACCAGTGGCGACCCAGAGAGTGGGAT
>JAJZMO010000355.1 GCA_021798235.1 Acidobacteriota bacterium
CATAAGCAGACGTAGTTGGTTCACAGAGAGGTCCTCCTTCTCTGCGACCCAACCTACTCGTCAGCCACTACGGTCGGCTCCTGGCACGCGAATGCGTCCGCCGCAAAGCGGCTTCGTTCAAACGGGGCAGTATCTCGCAAAAGGAGTTGATGTGTATGCAGGACTAGTAATCCTGCGATTTTTGCTCCCAGAGCTCACTCCATCCGCAACACCCGCATCGGATCCACCCCAGCCGCCCGCCGCGCCGGAACCCAGGCGGCAACCAAAGCAACTACCACAATGCCGCACACCGCGCATGCAAAACTCACCGGGTCGTGAGCCTTTAGCTTGTACAGCATAGACCCCATCAGCTTCGCCCCAAACCACATCAACGGGAATCCCACTGCGAGCCCAGCCACCACCAGCACTAGACTCTCTCTCAGCACCATGCACAGCACCTGCCAGCGCGATGCGCCCAGCGCCATCCGCACACCAATCTCCGCCCTGCGCCGATTCACGCGATAGGCAAGTGTCCCGTAGAGTCCCACCGCCACCAGCAGCGCCGCCAGCCCGCCAAAAAACAGCGCCAGCCGCGCCATCAGCGCCGATATCGAATAGCCCTTCGCGAACTGCGCCTGGAGCACCATCGGATTCTCCAGCGGCGTATCCGGATCGACTCCCCGCACCACACGCCGAATCTCCGGCAACAATGCCATCGGCTTTTCCGCCGTCCGAACCTCCACGTCCATGTCTATATTCTTGATCGAAGGATCCTGCAGGTAGCTGTACCAGGTCATCGGCACCGGCTTTTCATTCGCGGAGGTGTACTTGCTGTCGTGCACCATCCCCACAATCGTGAAGGCATACTTCGGATAACCCAGTTTGTGTCCGATTGGGGACTCGCCTTTCAAGAATCGCTTCGCCATGGTCTCATTCACCACCGCCACCCATTCGGCCCCCTTCGTATCCGCCGTCGTAATCCCGCGCCCTTGCAGGATTTGAATTCCCAGCGTATGGAAGAATCCCGGCGCCACTTCGTTTGTGCGTACGTGTTCACTCGGATAGACGCGCCCATCTAACTCGAGAGTCTCTTTCGTGCTCCATCCCGATCCAGGCCGATTTTGCGCCAGCGTCACCCCTTGCACACCCGGTAACTCGCCCAACTTCTCCGTCAATTCCCGGTAGTATGCCAGCTTCGCCGCGCTCCCCGTCACGCCCACCGGAGGAGCCCCAAACGCCAGCACCCGACTCGCCTTCATTCCCAGATTCACATCCTGGTAGTTCCAAAGTGTACGCACGAGCAGCCCCGCTCCAAACAGCAAGGCCACGCAAAGCGCCATCTGCCCGACCACCAGCACCTTCCCCGTCAGCACGCGGCTCCGGCTCTCCGTCGCCTGCCCGGCACCCGATTTCATCGCCTGCATCACCGGCGCATTCACCGCCGCCCGCAACGGAGCCAGTCCAAACACCAGCGCCGCCAATGCTGAAATCCCCAGCGTAAACAGCAGCACCCGCCCATCCGGAGCCAGGCTCACCTCCAGGTCCGCCCAAATCCCCAGCCAGTGCGTCGCGACCAGCGCAAATCCCCACCCCAGTGCAGCCCCCGCGCCTGTCAGCAGCAGGCTCTCGGTCAGTAACTGCCGGAACAGCGGCCATCGCCGCGCACCCAGCGCCAGCCGCATCGCAAACTCCCGCTCTCGCGATGCATTCCGCGCGCCCATCAACATCGTGATGTTCACGCACGCAATCAGCATCACCAGCGCCACCATCCCCATCAGCACATGCAACGGCTGCTCATAATCCTGCGTCGCCGTCCCTAATCCCCGCGCCGGAATCATCTCCAGCTTCAACGGCGGCTGTTCGCCATTCACATCCTTCCCCACCGTCTCCAGCGCCGCCCGCTTGAACACCGGATCCATCACCGCCAGCGCCTGCGCCTTCGTCACGCCCGGCCGCAGCCGCACCATCAGCATCAGCGTCCACCAGTTCGGATCCCAAACCGTTTTCATCGTCGCGGGCGTACCCCATGCCCCCAGCGTGCGTCGATCCTGCAGCGGAACCCACACATCCGTCTTCACCCCGCCCGACTCCACTCCATAGAAATGCGGTCCCGCCACGCCGATCACCGTCATCGCCACGCCATTCACATACAGAGTCTTGCCCACCACATCTGGATTCCGGTTAAACCGCCGCGTCCAGTACCCATAACTCAGCACTGCCGTCTGCGTATGGTTCTTCTCGTCGGCTTCGGTAAACCCGCGTCCCGCCGCCATGCGCACGCCCAGCCCGGAGAAGAAATTCCCACTCACCTCAACGGCTTCGACCGCTTGCGCAGTGTTTCCATAACGCACCGCCGTTTTACCGAGCGCCAGCGGCACATATGCAATCAAATCGGCAAACACGCTCTTATTCGCGCGCAGCCGCCTGTAAACGTTAATTCCGTAGGTGTAGCGCGGATCCCCTGTTTCGCCCACACCGTTCGGCATGTTCTCATGCGCCAGGTAAAACAACCGCTGCGGATTCCGCACCGGAAGCCCACGCAACAGCACCGCATTCATCGCGCTGAAGATCGCCGTCGTCGCCCCAATCCCCAGCGCCAGCGTCAGCACCACCGTCGCCGTAAATCCCGGCGACTTCTTCATCTGCCGCAGCGCATATTTCATATCCCACCACAGCCCTTCCAGCCACAACACCGCATCGGCACTCACGGTCCGCTCCCGCATCACTTGCAGATTCCCAAACCGCAACCGCGCCGCCCGCCGCGCTTCCTCTTCGTTCATTCCCGAACGCACCCCGTCCTCTGCCGCCATCTCCAGATGCGAACGCAGCTCCGCCTCTATCTCCGCGTCCACCCGCTCGCGCCGAAACAAATTCCGCAACCGCCGCATCATCCCCATACTCACTCCATCCGCAGCACCCGCATCGGGTCCACACTCGCCGCCCGCCGCGCCGGAACCCATCCCGCCAGCGCCGCGCATGCCAGCAGAATCATCACCGCCGCAGCCAGTGTGAAACCATCCAGCGGTCTCACCTTGTAGAGCAGGCTTGCCAGGTACCGCGTCAAGACCATCGCTGCCGCCAGCCCCGCCAGCACACCCGTCGCGCCCAATGCCATCGCCTGCCGCAGCGTCCTCCACTGCACATCCGCACGGGTTGCGCCCAGCGCAATGCGAATCGCAATCTCCCGCATTCGCTCCGCCACCGAATACGCCAGCACGCCATAAATCCCCAGCAATGCCAATGCCAGCGCAATTCCCGCAAATGATGTCAGCACCCATGTATTGAACCGCCGAGGAGCCTCCGTCGCCGCAACCACTTGCCCCATCGTGCGCAAATCCGTGACCGCCAGCAGCGGATCGGCCTGATGCACCGCCTGCGTGAATTCTCTTTCCAGCGCCCGCGGATCGCCCTCCGTCCGCACCACCGCGTGTATCGATCCCACCACGCCAATCATCCTTGCGTAATGCCCCAGATCGGCCGCTGCCTGCGAAACCGGCTCATACATCGCGACATCCTGCTTCTTGTCCAACGGATTGTCGCTCACATCGCCCACCACCCCTACGACCGTCATCTTCGGCATCGCGTTCTGGTAGCTCGGTCCCACCTTGATATGCGTTCCCAGGGGATCGCGCCCAGCGAAATATTTCCTCGCCAGCGACTGGCTGATAATCACCACCAGCGGCGCCCCCGGCAGATCGTCCGCCGCGTTGAAGTACCTTCCCTCGATCAGCGGAATCCCTAATGCGCGGAAATACTCCCCCGCTGTCAGGTAATTCGACGCCATCGAATACTCTTCCCCAACCTGCCGTACATACCCCTGCGCCGCAAACAACCGGCTCGAATTCCGCCCCACCACCGGTATGTTGCTCGCGAATCCAACCGCCCTCACGCCCGGCAACTCTCCAACCCGCTCCCGCAGGTTCTGCAGAAACTCGTCCACTTTCTCCTGTGTCGGATAGCTCTCCTTCGGCAGTCCCACAAATGCCGTCACCACGTGCTCCGGCCGGAACCCAGGATTCGTTCCCAACATCCGCGCAAAGCTACGCAGCAGCAGACCCGCACTCACCAGCAGCAGCATCGCCAGCGCCACCTCGGCCACCACCAACGCATTGCGCAGCCGGTTCTGCGAGCGCCCCTGCCCCGTCGCTTGTCCGCCCTCCCGCATCGAATCCATCACTTCGGCCTTCGCGCTCGCCAGCGCCGGAGCCAGGCCGCACACCAGCCCCGTCGCGCACACCAGTCCCATCGCCAGCAATACCACTGGCCAGTCAATGCTGACCGTGTGCATCCGCGGCAGCGAGTTCGGCAGCGTTCCGGCTCCCCAGCGCACCGCCAGCGCGGCCAATCCCATACCCACGGCTCCGCCCGTCACGCTCAACACCAGCGCCTCGATCAGCAATTGCCGCAGCAGCGTCTTCCGTGCCGCGCCCAATGCCATCCTCACCCCGAACTCCCGCCGCCGTCCCGCCGCCCGCACCAGCAGCAGGTTTGCCAGGTTCGCGCATGCTATCAGCAGAATCAGCACCACCGCGCCCATCAGGGTTCGCAGCAGCGGACGCGCTTCGGCTACCGTCTGCTCCTTCAGCCCGCGGAGTGAAATCGAGAGACGCGCACCCGGAACTCTCGCCTGGACAATCTCCAGCACCCGCGCCGCATCCTGCCGCGCCTGCTGCATCGTCACGCCCGGCTTCAGCCGCGCCACCGCTCCGTAGTCCATGTTGTCCGCTTCCGCGGCCTTCTCTGCCGGGGTCAGACTCAGCGGCACCCACAGATCATGTGGCGCGATTCCACCCAGCCCCGACGGTGTCGCGAAGCCCCGCGGCATCACGCCGATAATCGTGTATGGCCGCAGGTTCAAGTCGATCGTCTCGCCCACCACACCCCGGCTGCCGTCGAACCGGTTCTTCCACAGCGCATAGCTGATCACCGCAACCGGAACACCGTTCTCATCCTCCTGCTGTGTAAAGGTCCTGCCCATCAACGGCTTCACGCCAAGCACGGGAAACATCGCCGCGCTCACCCGCTCTGCCCGCGCCCGAAAGGGCTCGCCCTTGCCGGACACGTCATAGCTCGCATCGATAAATCCCGCCACGCCCGTAAACGCCCGGCTTTCGCGCTGATACGTCACTACATCCGGAGCCGACAAATCGGCCTTGGACCCGAAATGTTCGATACCCTCGTGCAGCACCACCAGCCGGCTCGCCTGCGGATACGGCAGCGGGCGCAGCAGCACCGCATACACCACGGAAAACACTGCCGTCACCCCGCCAATCCCCAGCCCCAGCGTCAGCACCACCGTCACCGCAAATCCCGGCGACTTCTTCATCTGTCGCAGCGCATACTTCACATCCCGCCAAAGCCCCTCCACCCACAGCGCCGCATCTGCTCCCACCGTCCGCTCGCGCATCACCTGCAGATTTCCGAACCGCACCCGCGCCACCCGCCGGGCTTCCTCCTCGCTCACCCCCGCGCGAACCGCGTCCTCCACCGCCATCTCCAGATGCGCGCGCAGCTCCGCATCAATCTCCGCCTCCACCCGCTCCCGCCGAAACAGATTGATGATTCTCCGCCATAGCCTCATAAATCATCCCCTTCGCTCGCTTCGCAAGACATCCTTCGGACGAACCTGCGGAAAAGCACTCTGGAACGGATAGCTCCACTACGAGTAACGCATGACTGCCTGCACACCTTTCACGAGTTCCTCAAAGTCACCTTCGGCCTGCCGCAGCCGCCTGCGCCCCGCCGCCGTCAGACGGTAATACTTCGCGCGCCGCCCGGTTTCCGTCAGTGCCCACTCCGACCCAATCCAGCCGCTGTTCTCCATACGGTGCAGCGCCGGATACAGAGAGCCTTCCTCCACACGCAGCAAATCATCACTTGCCCGCTGAATATGGAGCACAATCCCGTACCCATGCAGCTTGCCGCGCTGCGATAAGGTCTTCAGCACCAGCAAATCCAGGCTTCCCTGCAGGTCATTCCTTGCCATAGAAATACCCCTATGCATCTCAGTATTGAGAAATATAGACCTAGAAAACTAGGTGTGTCAAAGATTCTTCGATCCTTTCGCAACAATGGGTTCGAGCAGCGAGCAGTCGCGGAAAGGTCTGAATGGCCACCCCCCTTAGTCATTACGGGGCCAAGCCTGCTCACGGCCTTTCTGAGTATTTAGAAAGATCCGGCGCCGGCGACTGAACCCCTCAAGCAGTGATATGAAAAGAGGATCATCCCCAGCGCCTTTGGCTCCATATTCATCTGATTCCGAGTGGCTTATCTCCGAATATCCGGATAGGTACCGCCAGACGCGG
>JAJZMO010000340.1 GCA_021798235.1 Acidobacteriota bacterium
CCAGCTCAACCCACCCACTCCTCTTCGACTGTCTCAGAGTAGACGAAGCCCCCATTGCTTGCGAAGCCGGAATCGCTCTCGCCGACGCCGCGATGGAATTCCGGCTTCGTGACGGGCTCCCGGTAGCAGATTCCCTTCAGATATCTCCCGAAGCCACGACACCCAGCCTGGCCTTCCCCGGGCGGGAAAAACCGCGCAGCACACCGCTAAGTCAGCAGACACCTGAAGGAAAATCCGCCCTACAGCGTTTTCAGTTCAAGTCTCTACAACTTGGACACCGTCCGGTGGCTTTTTCCTCAAGAAAAAGCCACACCAACCGCTGTCGGTCTGTCAACGTATGAACTGAAAACGCTTTAATTCCCCGCGTCCGCAATTGCGTAATAGCCCTTGCGCGAGTCGATCTTCAGCCCTGGCCGGTCGCAGTGAATCGTCACTTTCCGGAACTTGCCGTCCTGCTTCTTGTCCTTGGGCGTGTAGCTCACGAAGTACTGCGTGCGCAACTCCCGTGCAATCTCCCGGAACGCCTCGTCCAGCCGCCGTCCGTTGTTGCCCACGTCGATCACGCGCCCGCCGGTCTCCTCCGTCAGCCGCCGCATCTGCGCGGCGCCGGTGTAATTGAAGCCAAACCCGCCATAGAAACCCTGGTCCGCAATCAGGATCACGTAAATGATTGTGTTCGCCTTGATCGCGTCCGCAATTGCCGTCCCCGGTCTGGTCACACTGCCAAAGTCCTGCCCATCCGTCAGCAGAATCAGCGCCTTACGGCCCGTCTGCATCCGCAACTTGTCATTCGTGGTCTGCGCCACTGCGTCGTACAGCACCGTGCCCTTCGGCGTTCCCACGGTCGGAACCGTCCCTTGCCCCAGCCCCGGAATCCCCACCGAACCGCCGCCGCCCCCCGTGTTGATCTGTGCGCTGTTCAGCGCATCATCCAGAAGGGTCACATTGTTTGTGAAATCCTGCCGCAGCCGCACGCCCACGTCGAACGTCACCACAAATGCCTGATCTTTGGGCCTCAGCACGTCGCGCAGAAATCGCTCCGCCGACTGCTTTTCCAGCGGCAGAACATCCTCCTGGCTGCCGCTCGTATCCAGCAGGATCCCCAGCGTCAGCGGCTGGTTCGCATTCGCCGTCCAGTCCTTGATTGTCTGCGGCACGCCGTTCTCATCCAGCTTGCAGTCTTCCCGGGTCAAATCATCAACCAGCCCGTGACGCCGATCGAAGGCTGTGAAATAGAAATTCACAAGGTCCACGTTCACTTTCATCTTGGGGACCTTCATATTGACCACTTGATTCTGCGTGTCCGGCGCGTGACTCACCGGCGGTGCATCCGGAGAGGGCAACAGTTGCGCACAGGCTGGGAGGGTCATACCCGCTGCCGCCAGGCTAAGGCCCAGCAGCGCAGGCAGGAGGCGGTACTTCAACAGATTCATAGGAATAAACCTTCTGCTTCGATCGTGCCTGTCTTCGCTGACACGGTCACCCTGCCGGAACCCCTTGCCCAACCCCAGGCCGCAACCGCTCATCTGTTAATCTGAGGATACGCCGAAGCTGGGCGGAACGCAGCGCTGCGCACGTCTACGCTTGGAGTTGTGCAAAGCCGCACGGGGGTTATCGGGTGACGCAAGGCGCCTTGAGCATGGTTTTATCGCTGTTCTTCATTGTAGGAACGGCCTCAGCACAGCAGCAGTCCGTTCCGAATGCTCCAACTCCGCAGGCTGCGACGAAGCAGACTGCGACGAACGGCTCAAGCCAGACAGATAATCTCGACCAGTTGACGGACCAGATGGCGCCCGGCAAGGGCACACAGCCTCTGCCGGCGCAAACTGCGCCCACTCCGCCTCCGATTTCGCAGACACAGGGCCCCGTCGGCAACCAGCCTCAAAAAACACCGCCCGAAATGCCCGCCCCAGGCCAGCAGGCCTACAAAATGATCGTCCCCGTAACCTATGTCAACGTCCCGGTTACGGTCCTCGATAAGCACGGCCGTCCCGTCGCCGGCCTCACCTGGCGTCAGTTCCGCATTTACGAAAACGGCGTCCGCCAGCACATCGCCTTTTTCACCAGCAGCCCCTACCCCATGTCGATCGCATTTGTCATTGACCAGACCCTGCCCAGCGACATCATGCGCAAGGTCAATCATGCCCTCGCCGCCGTCGAAGGCGGTCTGGCTCCCTATGACAGCATGGCGGTCATCACCTACGACGGCACGGGCCCCAGGCTCGCCACCACCTTCACAGCGGCTCACAGTGCGCGCCTCAACGCCGCACTCAGAGACTCCCAGCGCCCGGGTGAACGCATGGGCGTGCCGGAAACCACAGGCCCCATGGTCGCCGGTCCGGAAATCAACGGCGTGCAGGTTGACCCAAACCTCGCTCCGCAGCGCGGCAATACCGGCTTCCTGATGATGCCCCGTACCGCTCATCCGCTCAACGACGCCATTCTCTATGCAGCCAACATGCTTGCGCAGCAGCCACGCAACCGCAAGCGTATCATCTACGTCATCAGCGACGGCAAGGATGTCCGCAGCCAGGCCTCCTACGGCGAGGTCGTCAAATTCCTCCTCACCAACAACATCACCGTCTACGGCACCCTCGTAGGCGATGCCGCCACTTGGGGTATCGGCTTCCTCGATAAAGTCCACCTGCCCCTGCTGCCGCCCGAAGACGTCCTGCCCAAGTACGCCGTCGCTACCGGCGGCCAGGTCGATGGTGAGTTTACCGAAAACGGCATCCAGGCAAGCTTCGCAAAGATCACCGCCATGGCTCGCGATCAGTACACTCTCATGTACGCCAGCCATACTCCGCTGCTCTCTGAGAAGTTCCGCAACATCGATGTCCGCGTCGAAGGCATCCCGGGACTCACCATCCTTGCCAAACGCGGGTACTATCCTTCAGCCAGCATGCAGCAATGATTCTCTCCACGCTAGCCCAGGCCAACTTGCTTGGTCTGGGCGCAGGAGCCGTGTGGGGCATCGCCGACTTCGCCGGCGGATTCGTCACCCGGCGCACCTTTCCTGCCATTGTCGTCGCCATTGCCCATGGGCTCAGTCTCCTTGTCATCCTGGCCATATTATTCCTCGCCGGAACTCCCCTCCCATCCGCGCAGGCCATCGTCTATGGCCTCATCAGTGGAACCGCCGGTGGCATCGGCCTAATGCTCTTCTATGAAGGACTCGCCATCGGCGCCATGGGCCTCACCTCGGCCTTGGCGGCCGTCGTCACCGCCATCCTTCCCGTCGTCTACTCCTATTTCCTGCAGGATCACCCCACCCCGACGCAACTCGCCGGTTTCGCCGTCGCGATCATCGCCATCTGGATGATTGCCTACACCCCCGGTGGAAAAGCGCATTCGCGCGGCCTTGGACTCGCCGTCGGCGCCGGCATCGGCTTCGGACTCCTCCTCATCTTTCTCGACAAGGCAGGCGCTCAGGGCGTCGGCTGGGCCTTGGCATTCTCCCGCGTCGCCAGCGCCTCTATCGCCATCGCCTTCAGCACCATTCTCCTTATCCGCAAAAAGGGCCGCATAACCAACAAATCGTCCCTCGGAGGCTGGGGCCGCATCGTCCCGCTCGCCGCTCTTGCCGGCGCGCTTGATACCTCCGGCAATCTCCTCTACACCCTCTCCGCCGTCCACGGTCATCTCGACGTCGCGGCCGTCTTCGCCTCGCTTTACCCCGCATTCACCATCCTGCTCGCCGCCTGGCTCCTGCGCGAGCGCACCACCCGCACCCAGGCCCTCGGCATGGCCTTCGCTCTGGTCTCCGTCGTCCTCATTTCCATATAAAACGCAAAAAGGACGGGATTCGCATCCCGCCCTTCTCACTCCCGCTTTTCCAGCAGACTTACTTCTTGAGCGTCGCCATGTCGATCACAAAGCGGTACTTCACATCCGCCTTCACCACGCGCTCAAACGCCTCGTTGATCTTGTCAATGGAGATCAGCTCGATATCCGCCGTAATGCCCTTCTCCGCGCAGTAATCCAGCATCTCCTGCGTCTCCTTCATCCCGCCGATAATCGACCCCGACATGTTGCGCCGCCTGAACAGCAGATCGCCCATGAAAATCGTCGGCGGAGTATCTGGCAGCCCCACCTGCGCGTAGGTCGCATCCCGCTTCAGCAATTGCAGCAGCGCGTTGATGTTGTGCGGAGCCGAAACCGTGTCCAGGATGAAATCGAAGCTCGATGCCTGCTTCTTCATCGCGTCGGCGTCCTTCGAGATCACCACCTCATCGGCGCCCAGCCGCTTCGCGTCGGCAATCTTTGACTCCGAAGTCGTGAACTGCACCACGTGCGCGCCAAACGAGTGCGCAAACTTCAGCCCCATGTGGCCCAGGCCGCCAAGCCCCACCACGCCCACCTTCATGTTCGGACCCACGTTCCAGTGGCGCAGCGGCGAGTACGTCGTAATCCCCGCGCACAGCAGCGGAGCCACGCCCGCAAGATGCTTCTTCTCCTTCACCGTATGGACAAAATGCTCATCCACCACAATATTGCTCGAGTAGCCGCCATAGGTCATGTCGCCATAGCGATCCTTCACGCCATACGTCAGCGTCGCGCCGGTCTCGCAGTACTGCTCCTCGTCGTTGCTGCAGCTCGGGCAGGTGCGGCACGAGTCCACAATCACGCCCACGCCCACCGTGTCGCCAACCCGGAAGCGCGAAACCTCGCTCCCCACCGCCGTCACCCGGCCAATGATCTCGTGCCCCGGCACCATCGGATACACCGCGTTCTTCCACTCATTCCGCACCGAGTGAATATCCGAGTGGCAAACGCCCGAATACAAAATCTCCACCACAACATCGCGTTCTTTCGGGTCGCGACGCTCAAACGAAAAAGGCGTCAGTGGCGTGCTCGCACTGTGGCCTGCATAGCCATGAGACTGAATCATGCAAATATCCTCAAATCTTTCCTGTGTTTGCTGTTTGCCAGGCAAATCGTAGACCACCGAGGAACCGCTCGTGGAAGCCTGCACCTTAAGGATGCACCAAACCGGCGCCAAGGTGCACCTCACCGCGCTCCCGGTCGCATCCCTAAGCCGTTTCTCCTACTGTAACCGCCGTCGGGTACAATTTCTCTCTGGATTCTCCTATGCCCCAGCAAAAACCATCCAGCGCCGCCCGGCGCGCCCTGCTCCATGCCCTGCACGCCAACTGGCTGGCCGAAATGGAAGGTTTTTACACCTACCGCACCCTCGCCGAGCGCGAATCCGACCCCGTCCGCCGCAAGACTCTCGAACATCTCGCCCAGGCCGAAGACGAGCACGCCCGCCTGTGGGAAGAGCGCATCCTCGAACTCGGCGAACAAAAGCCCGTCTACAAAGGCAGCCCCACCGGTTCGGCCGATAGCCTGGTCAACCGCGTCGGCGGCCCGCAAATGGCCCTCCGCCGCCTCGAAATTGAAGAAAGCCGCGCCATCGCCACCTACGCCAAACAGCTCCGCGAGCTCGGCGACGAGCCCAGCATGGCCATCCTCAAGCGCGTCATCGAAGACGAAGAGGAGCACTACCGCGAGCTCAGCGACCTCATCCGCAACCGCTATCCACGCCAGATCGCGCAGGCCGGCACCACCCAGGCCCGCGCCCAGCTCGACGATCTCCTCGCCAGGCGCGCCGGCTCAGGCCGCCGCACCGCCGGCTGGATCGGCGATGCCATCTACGGCGTCAACGACGGACTCGGCGCCATCTTCGGCATCGTCTCCGGCGTCTCCGGCGCTACCCTCGGGAACAGTGAAGCCGTCCTCCTCGCCGGCATCGCTGGTATGGTCGCCAGCGCCCTCTCCATGGGCTCCGGAGCCTACCTAGCCGCCAAAAGCGAGCGCGAAATCTACGAGGCCGAGGTCGCTCGCGAACGCACGCAGATTGAAACCAACGCCCCCGAAGCCCGCGAAATCCTCTCCCTCTATTACCAGGTCAAGGGCCTGCCCGAAGAGGACGCAGACCGCGTCGTCGATCACCTCGCCAAAGATCCCGACCAGTTCCTCAAGGCCATCGCCGCCGAGCGCCTGAACTCCACCGAAGATGCGCTCAGCAACCCCATGACCTCGGCCATCTCCGGCGCGCTCTCCACCGCCGTCGGCTCCATGATCCCCATCATCCCGTTCTTTTTCATGACCGGCTATAGCGCCATCATCGCCTCGGCCATCGTCTCGCTCGCCGCCCACTTCGCCGTCGGCGCGGCCAAGTCCCTCATCACCGTCCGCTCCTGGTGGAGCAGCGGCCTCGAAATGACCCTCGTCGGAGCCGTCG
>JAJZMO010000083.1:0-2295 GCA_021798235.1 Acidobacteriota bacterium
GCGCATTTCTGATGGAAGACGCCATCGCCGTGACCACCCCGCAGGATTTGCAAGCAACACTGCATCGACTCTTGACCAGCCCCGAGGCTGCCGCGATGGGCCAGCGCGCTTACACCGTCTTTGAGCAACAGGCAGGCGCATTTGAACGCACACTCTCCACGCTGGAGCAGGTCTTGCAAGGGAGCAGTGCGTCCGCTGTCTTGGAGCGGGCGTGATGCAGCCCTCCCGCGCACTTGCGCCACTGGTTCCGCTCTATGCCGCCAGCGTATCGTTCAAAAATTTTGCCTACGACGAAGGATTGATTCCTCCGCGGAGGCTCGCAGCCCCAACGATCAGCGTGGGCAATCTGTCGACGGGAGGAACTGGCAAGACTCCGCTGGTGCGCGCGTTGGCCACGCTATTGCAGGAAAACGGCTGGAGCGTGGATGTTTTGAGCCGTGGCTATGGACGCAGCAGCCCGCATCCAGTGGAGGCCGTTGATCCCGAAGGCCCGGCGCAGCGCTACGGGGATGAGCCGTTGTTGCTGGCCCGAAGCGGCCTGCCGGTGTTTGTTGGCCGCAGCCGCTATGCAGCGGGACTGCTGGCAGAGGCGCACCATGCTGCGAGTGCATCAGGGACGCAGCTGGTACATCTGCTCGACGATGGCTTGCAGCATCGCAAATTAGCGCGGGCGATGGAGATTGTGCTGCTGCAGCGCAGAGACTTCTCGGACAGTCTTTTGCCCGCCGGGCATTTGCGCGAGCCACTGCGGAGTTTGCATCGCGCGGATGTGTGCGTGCTGCGCGAAGAAGACCGCGACATGGCTGCGCAGGCGCAGGCAGCCATGTTTGCCGACGACGCCACGCGCGTCTGGCTGCAACGGCGCAGCGTGCGCATCGAGTCATCCGGCAGCGGCCTGCCGCAACGTGCGCTGGCCTTTTGCGGCATTGGCAATCCTGCGCAATTCTTTGCGGATCTGCGTGCGGCGGGCGCAGGCATCGCGCAGACGCAGAGTTTTCCCGATCACCACGCGTACACAGACCGCAATGTGAACGTGCTGGTGGAGCGCGCGCGGGCTGCGCAGGTTGATGCGTTTCTCACCTCGGAAAAGGATGCTTTGCGTCTGGAGGGGGAGTTGCGCGAAACACTGGAGACCGCTGCGCCCGTGCGCATCGTTCACCTGACCACAACGCTGTTGGAGCCGGAACACTGCCTGCGCCAGATTGAGGCACTTTTCCATCGCCGTGCAAACGTGCGAGGATGAAGTTTGCCCAATCCAGAACCAACTTTGCGGATTCTCGTCGTGCGCCTGGGCGCGATGGGAGATATTTTGCACGCGCTGCCTGCGGTGACGGCGCTGCGGGCTGCCTTGCCCAAAAGCTACATCGGCTGGGCCGTCAAGCCACAGTGGAGTGCGTTGCTGCGTGCGGAAAACGGCGATGCAGTAACGCGCGGTGCCCAGATGCCGCTGGTCGACCGTCTGCACTCTGCGCCCGTGGAAGCGTGGGGACGCGCGCCACTATCCCCGAATACGCTGCGGCAAATCGCAGCCCTGCGAGGGGAGTTGCGCGCAGAGCGCTATGACCTTTGCCTGGACCTGCAAGGGGCCGTGCGCTCGGCGCTTTTGGGTACACTCTCTGGCGCTCCGCGCAAAATCGGAGAAGCTGCGCCCCGCGAACGCATCGCACGCTGGTTCTTCAACGAAAAGATTCCCACGCACGGAAAACATGTCATTGAGCAGGCGCGTGAAGTGGCCGAGGCGGTGTTGCATCAGCCGCTGCCCATGGTTACAGCCATGCTGCCGCGTGATGAACAGGCCGAAGCGTGGTGCGAGCGCTGGCTGCACGAGCGTGGCATCGAGCGATTCATTCTGGTGAATCCCGGCGCGGGTTGGGGAGCGAAGTGCTGGCCTGCGGAACGCTATGGCCAAGTCGCGGCAGCGATGGCGCGCATGGGCTACACCACCGTGCTGAATGCTGGACCAGGCGAATTCCCATTGGCACAGCAAGCGGAGGCAGCCAGCCAAGGCAACGCCGTCATCCTAACGTGTACTCTGGGCCAGTTGATTGCCTGCACCCGGCGTGCGCAGGTCTTTTTAGGGGGAGACACGGGGCCACTGCATTTAGCTGCTGCGCTGCAGCGCCCGGTTGTGGGCATTTATGGGCCGACCGATCCTGCACGCAACGGGCCGTTCGCAACGCGCGCGCGCGTGCTGCGGCACCCGGAAAGCCAGCGGAACCATGCGCGGCGCAAACAACCGGAGGCAGGACTGTTGACCATTACCGTGGAGGATGCCGTGCAAGCGATCCGGCAAAT
>JAJZMO010000083.1:2395-6240 GCA_021798235.1 Acidobacteriota bacterium
GTGCATGTGCATGCCACGGCCAACTCCGTGGGAGCCGTTGCGCTGTTGTTTCCCGTTGCCGACCAATATGACAGCGTTCTGGATCGCGCCACGGGATGCACGCAGCAATACAAAAAACAAATTCAAGAGGGATTTCGCCGCATCTCCGGCACGCTGACGATGGACTATGCGCAGCATAAGCAAATGCTGAGCGAAAAGAATCTCAACAAGGGCAACGTTCGCCAGATCACTGCTCCGATTCCGGATTGCGTAACCGATGTTCTCTCTGGAATTTTTTATCTGGCCACTCAACCCTTGGCAGTGGGCGGCTCCGTTCGCTTTCCGCTGGCAGATGCGGGCCGCGTCGTCGCCGTTACGGCCAAGGTGGAGGCGCGCGAGCAGATTACAACGCCAGCAGGAACCTTTGCCACCGTGCGCGTGCAGCCAACGGCGGATGCGGGCGTGGTGAAAAATCGCGGAGCAATTTGGATTTGGTACACCGACGATGTACGTCACATTCCTGTTCAGGTGCAGGCGCATTTGTTTTGGGGAACACTGACGCTGCGGCTGAACCACATTTCCAACAACTGATGCTTGGCTCAGCGCACCACAGGCTGCACGGATTTTCCATTCAATAAAAACGTGCTTAGGCCCAGCGTGTCTGTGCGATAAACATGCACGTGCATCACGTCAAGGGCATTCAGCACGGGCACGCAGGGATGTCCGAAAGGATTGTTCCGCCCGTCGGAAATGACGGCGTACGTGGGCGCAATCGCAGCCAAAAATGCGGGCGTGGTGGAGGTACAACTACCGTGGTGGCCCACTTTGAGCAAGGTGGCAGGCTGCAAACCATCTGCAACCATGCGCCTTTCCGTGCGTGCCTGCGCATCGCCTTCGAGTAGCGCAGCCGTTCCCCCGTAGGCAATACGCAGCACCAAAGAATCGTCATTCGACGGCTGCTTTCCGGGTAGGTATCCAGCAGCAGGCGCGAGCACGCGCACAGATGTGTTCCCAAAAATGAAAGATTCGCCTGCGTGAAAAGATTTGACGCGAACACCATCCAGCTTGGCATCGGCCAGCAATGCAAGATATGCAGGCACCAACGGATTGTTGCCCACCCAAAGTGTGTGTGGGTGAAAGTTGGCGAGCACGGCGGGCATTCCCCCCATGTGGTCGCTGTGCGCGTGCGTCAGGGCCACGACATCCAAGCTGCGAATGCGGCGTGTCCACAAATATTGCGAGACCACATCCTCGCCCACATCGAAGGCGCTGTCTTCGGAGTGCATCGGGCCAATCGGGCCGCCAGCATCGATCAACAACGTACGCCCGTCCGGCGTGGCGACAAAGATAGAATCGCCCTGACCTACGTCAATCGCAGTCACTTCCAGCCTGCCCGGATGCAACATTGGGTGCTGTGGCCAGACCACGCAGGCCGATCCTACGGTGATGGCGGCCAGCGCGCACCAGCGCCAGCAGGTACCCGCGCGCATCATCCAAAGCGCAGCCACCCACGTTGCAGCAAAGAGCAGCATCGTCCAGAGCGCAGGATCGGGCGTGCGCATTCCCGTTGCAGCCAGCCTGCCGAAGCCAGCGATGATGCCCGTGATGGCGTGCAACAGCAACGCCGTCAAAGATGCCGTAGGCAAAGCCAGCATTGGCTGCACACAGCCCAACAAAAACGTAAGCAGTGCCAAGGGCAAGAGCACTCCAAGCAGCGGCAG
Source organism: Acidobacteriota bacterium (assembly GCA_021798235.1). The sequence continues at coordinate 4,096 of JAJZMO010000083.1, forward strand.
GCCGAGCAGATTCGCGGGCAAAGCCAGCAGGGTGATGCGGTGGAAGTAGACGGCCATGGGCAACATCATTGCCATCTCGACGATCCAAGAGATTAGCAGCGCCTCGACTACGCGCAGCAGCCAGCGCAGCGCGGATGTGGGCAAAGTTGTTGCCCATCGCCTGAGAAGCAGCGGGCGCAGATGCTCGCCAACCATGCGCAAACTAACGCGCAGTTGCGTGACGCGCGCAGGCAAATGCGGATCGAGTCCCGGCAGGCCGATCGTACGCAGGCCGCGCAGATACGGTGCGATCGTTGCCTCCAACAGCGGTGCGGCCACGCCGGCAATGGCCAGCACGGCCAGCATGGTCATTTGAAAACTGGCATCGAAAAGTGCAGAGGGTGAGCGGACCAGAATTCCGAGCGCAGCGATGGCGAGCGCATTCATCGCTGCGCGTTCGCGGTAGAGGATACGGCATATTAGGTAGACGCCGCTCAACCACAGCGCGCGCTGCACAGGGGGAGCAAAGCCGGTGAGCAGCGCATACGGCAGTGCCAAGCCCAGCGCGATAAATGAAGCGGTGAATTCGCTGGCACCTACCTTGCGCGCCAGCCAGAAGCAGAGCGCCAACACAATGGTGATGTGCAGGCCAGAGACGACAAGCAAGTGAAACGATCCAGTACGCTCGAAGCCTGTGCGCAGCGCATGGCGCAGATGGCTGCGATCCCCAAAGAGCATGGCGCGCAAGATGCCAGCATCCTCGCTGCGCAAGCGCATAGCTGCAGGAAGTCTCATTCTTGTTGCAGCACTGCGCGCAACGATTTTGTCCAAGCGATCGCCAGCCCAAAGCTGGGCTGCACTGGCCCAACAGGCCAGTGAAACTGCGCGCACCTTGGGGAGAGCTGTCACTGCGCTCGCATCTGCGCTACCCAAAACGGCAATGCCATGTTGGCGAAGATACGCAACGGAATCCCACGCTCCGGGATCGAGAGATCTCTCGGGTAGATGCAGGCGCACCGGAACACGAACATATTCGCCGCAATGCAGAACGGGCAAAACTTCTCCCGGCTTGGCGTAGAGAGAAAGTCTCAATCCGCCCTGCACAGGAAGCTGCACATCCCGATCGCTGGCAATGTCCTCGATGGAGTGCAGCAACAGATCCACTTGTGTCGTGGTCTCTACGTTCTGTTGATTCGTGAATGCTTTGTAGTGTTCGATGCTGCGTACTGGATACAGGGCGACGACGGTTCCCTCGGCTGTGCGCTGTAATGCGTCGGCGCGATGGAGAAGTTGCGGCGATACACGTTGCAACGATGCCGTGCTGGCTGCGAATTGGCCTGCACTAAACCAGACCAGCAGCAATGGCAGCCAGACATGGCGCTCAGCCCAGTGCAGCGCGACCAACACGAGCACAGCGCCCAATGTCGCAGTCAGCAGCCACAGCAACGGCGGATGCCATACCCAACGCGCATCCAAAATGCCAAGACAGAACCCAGCGGCAGCCAGCAGCATGGGCGCAGCGGCAAAGTTGAGTGGGTTGTGACTCGCAACGTGGCGCGTTGCGCGCAGTGGCGCAGGTCTGTATCCGCGCACGGTCAGCACGGCTGCGGGCATCGCCGTAAAGGAGCCGGGTTCAGCCATCGCCAGTGAAAGTACGTCCAATTAGCGTTGCAGCACGGCGACCGTTTCTTGATGAAATGTCTGCGGAAACAGATCCACCATGTGCAAGCGCTCCAGACAGTAGCCGGATTCTACCAGCGTCTTGACATCGCGCGATAGCGTGGCCGGATCGCAGGAGACATAGACGATGCTGCGCGGGCGGCATTGCGCCAGCAGTGTGGCTGTTTGCGTTCCCAGTCCTGCGCGCGGTGGGTCCAGCAACGCAAGGTCGGGTGCCGTAGTGTGCTGCGCCAAAGCGTGACGCAAAAAATTCTCGGTGGTTGCAGGGGCGATGGCTACAGAGAGTCCGGACAAATTTTTCCGCAGGTCGCTGACCGCCGTGGGAGCAATTTCGACCGCAATCACCTGAGTGAATCGCTCAGCCAATCTGCGTGCAAATAATCCAACACCTGCATATAAATCCCAAGCCAAGCCACCGCTCCACGCATCCGTGACCAGAGCGGCAAACTCCGGCAGCAGAGGTTGATTGACTTGAAAGAAGGAACC
>JAJZMO010000239.1 GCA_021798235.1 Acidobacteriota bacterium
CTGTTGCCAATCGCGCTGCGCTCGGAATCATCTGAATTTCTTCGCACCGATAGAGGAGAGCCTCACTTATGGACAGCTTTGGCAGCCGCGCGCAATTGCCATGCGGCAATAAAATCTACGAGATCTTCCGTCTGGATGTCCTTACGAAAAAGGGAATCCAGCTTGACCGCCTGCCGTACTCCTTGCGCATTTTGCTCGAAAACCTGTTGCGCCATGAAGACGGCAAGAGCGTCACCGCCGACGACATTGAATTTCTGGCTCGATGGGATGCAAAGGCCGAGCCATCGCGCGAAATCGCCTACATGCCAGCGCGCGTTCTGATGCAAGACTTCACCGGTGTTCCCGCCGTGGTGGACCTGGCCGCGATGCGCGACGCCATGCGCACCCTGGGCGGCGACCCGGAAAAAATCAATCCGCTGCAACCAGCGGAGCTGGTGATCGATCACTCCGTGCAAGTGGATGAATACGGCGCGGCCAATGCCTACGACCTGAACACCATGCTGGAGTTTCAGCGCAATCGCGAGCGCTACGCATTTTTGAAGTGGGGCCAGTCCGCCTTCCGCAATTTTTCTGCCGTGCCGCCGGGCATGGGCATCTGCCATCAGGTGAACTTGGAGTATCTGGCGCGCGTGGTCTTCACCACACAGCCGGATGCGAAGGGCGTGGTGCGCGCCTATCCCGACACGCTGGTCGGCACCGATTCCCACACCACCATGATTAACGGTCTGGGCGTGCTGGGCTGGGGCGTCGGCGGCATCGAGGCCGAGGCGGCCATGCTGGGCCAGCCGGTTTCCATGCTGGTGCCACAGGTGGTCGGCTTTAAGCTGACCGGCAAGCTGCGCGAAGGTGCAACGGCCACCGATCTGGTATTGACCGTCACCGAGATGCTGCGCAAGTTTGGCGTGGTGGGCAAGTTTGTGGAGTTTTATGGCTCCGGCATCAGCGCGCTTTCTTTGGCAGATCGCGCGACCATCGCCAACATGGCCCCCGAATATGGCGCGACCTGCGGCATTTTCCCCGTCGATGCGGAGACGCTGAACTATCTGCGCCTCACGGGTCGCAGCGAAGAACAAATCGCCCTGGTCGAAAAGTATTACAAGGAACAGGGACTCTTCCACACGGCCAGCGCGCCAGAGGCGCAGTATTCGGCGACGTTGTCGCTCGACCTGGCCACGGTGGAACCCAGCGTAGCCGGGCCAAAGCGTCCGCAAGATCGCGTGCTGTTGCGCGAGGCTGCAGGCAGCTTCCAGAAGCAATTGCCCAGCCTGCTGGGACCGAATGCCAACAAGAACGGGGCACGCAAGGCCGAACGCTGGAGCGGCGTGGCCACAGACTCTGCGCTGAAAAACGGTGCAGCCACACATGAACCCGGCACGGCGGAAAGTGTGCAACATCGCTTTGGCGTGGCCGTGGACAAATATCTCGACCACGGATCCGTTGTGATTGCAGCCATCACAAGCTGCACGAATACGTCGAATCCCTCCGTCATGCTGGCCGCGGGCTTGCTGGCGAAGAAGGCCGCAGAAAAAGGACTCAGCGTGCCGCCATGGGTGAAGACCTCGTTGGCGCCCGGCTCGCGCGTGGTGAAGGATTACTACGAAAAGGCTGGATTGCTGCCCTATCTGGAAAAGCTGCGTTTCCACATCGTCGGCTACGGCTGCACCACCTGTATCGGCAACTCGGGCGCGCTGCCCGCCGATGTTTCCAAGGCGATTGACGACAACGGTCTGGTCGCCGTCAGCGTGTTGAGTGGCAACCGCAATTTTGAGGGACGCATCAACTCGGATGTGCGCGCAAATTATTTGATGTCGCCGCCGCTCGTTGTTGCGTACGCCCTGGCGGGCCGCATCGATCACGACTTTGACAAGGACGCGCTGGGCAACGATGCCAGCGGGCAGCCCGTGTATCTGCGCGACATCTGGCCCACGCAGCAAGAGGTGCAGTCCACTCTGGCCGCATCGATGGATTCATCCATGTTCCGCAAGGAGTACGCCACGGTGGCCGACGGCGATGCCAACTGGCAACAGTTGCGCTTCGCCACGGGGAAAACCTACCAGTGGGAGCAGGATTCCACCTACATCCGCAAGGCACCGTACTTCGACGGTATGCCGGCAACGCCTGCTCCGGTGCAGGCCATCACCGGTGCGCGCGTACTGGCCGTGCTGGGCGACAGCGTCACCACCGATCACATCTCGCCCGCAGGCTCCATCAAGCTGAATGGCCCGGCAGGGAAGTACCTGACCGAACACGGTGTGAAGCCCGCGGACTTTAACAGCTACGGCTCGCGGCGCGGCAACCATGAAGTGATGGTGCGCGGAACCTTTGCCAATGTTCGGCTGCGCAACAAGCTCGCCCCCGGAACCGAGGGCGGCGTTACGCGTCTGCTGCCGGAAGGCGAGGCGATGAGCATCTACGACGCCTCAGTGAAGTACGCAGAGCGAAAAACTCCGCTGGTGATTCTGGCGGGCAAGGAGTACGGTTCTGGCTCCTCGCGCGACTGGGCCGCCAAGGGGCCGCGCCTGCTGGGCGTGCGCGTGGTGATTGCCGAGAGTTTTGAGCGTATTCATCGCTCGAATCTCGTCGGCATGGGAATTCTTCCGCTGCAATTTGCTGCGGGTGAAAATGTCGAGTCGCTCGGCCTGACCGGCGAAGAGGTCTATGAGATCGTCGGCCTGCGCGCGATGCTGGAGTCAAAGTTTGCCAACGGCAAACAAATTCCCGTGAAGGCAACGGCTGCGGATGGCTCCGTGAAGGAATTCAAAGCCACCGTTCGCATCGACACGCCGCAGGAGATTCTCTACTACCAGCATGGCGGCATTTTGCAGTATGTGCTGCGGCAGTTGGCAGGCAAGGCATAGCCGCGTCGACAACAAGAAACAAAAAAAGGACTGGCACTCAGCCAGTCCTTTTTTATTGGATAGAAATCATGCTCTACACACCTACGCCGTACTCGGTCTGGTGGCTGGCTGCGCGGCCCTCATCGCCTGCGTGGGAGAAAAAATCATACGGTGTGCGGCGGTTGAAGTTGTACCGGGCGCGCAGCTGCCGCCCAACGTAAAAGCCGAGCGCCACCATGCCTGCCGCAACGGTGACCCAGCCGATTGTGCGTGCCAGGGAACTCGATTCTGTTGTGGATTCGGCTTCTTTGGTCATCGTCTCACCCCGGGAACCATTGGCAGATTGCAAAATTTAAGTACACCAACGCTCACACCTGCGCTCATCTTACTCCAGATGTGGAGGCGTTTGAAAGCGGATTGTCACGGGAAAATCACAATGGGAATCCAAAAGAATAACGGGCCGATTGGGAACACTGCGGGTGTTTATTCCGCATCCGGTTCCGGGTGCTGCTCCACCCTGCGCAGCAGTTCCAGCTTGCGTGCAGGTGGCAAAAAGCTGGCTTCAATCGAGTTTCCAGCCAGTTCACGCAGATGCTCTGGCGTACAGCCAAAGTTTTTGTGAGCCAGCGCATATTCCTCCAGCAAGTTGCTGCCGAACATGGCCGGGTCGTCGGAGTTGAGTGTGACCATAAGCCCCTCATCAAAATAGCGGCGTATGGGGTGCTCTTGCTCACGCGCGCAGCAGCCGGTACGCACATTGCTGGTGATGCAAATCTCCAGGGGAATCTGTTTCTGTGCCAGCGTCTCGATGAGATCCTGATCTTGCTGCGCGGTCAAGGCGTGGCCCAGGCGTTCCGCTCCAATGTTGATGGCCGACCACAGGCTTTCTGGCCCGCAGGCTTCGCCCGCGTGCGCGGTTAGGCGCAATCCATTCTCTCGCGCCTCGCCATAGAGTTCGCGGAAGAGTTCCGCAGGGCCGCGGCTTTCATCGCCGCCAATTCCAATGCCCACGATGGAGGAAAATTGTTTGCGCATTTCTGCCGCCTTGCGAAAGACGCGCGCTGCTTCGTCTGCGCCAAAGTGCCGCACCGCGTCGAAGATCCAAAGCAGGCTGATGCCAAACTCCTTCTCTGCGCGTAAGCGTCCACGCTCCATGCCAGCAAAGAGCTGCTCAAACTCCGTCTTCTTCCAGTAATAGACAACGCCCACGGCCACATAAGCCTCGGCATGCACCACGCCCTGCTGGTGCAGATCGCGCAACATGGCGTAGGTGATTAGCTCATAATCCTCGGGCGTGCGGAGCCGTTCCGTCACGGCTTTGAATGCCTGGAGAAAGCCTGGGAAATCCGCATAGTTGTAAAGCGCCTGCGCCGCTGCCAGTGTGAGCGGATCAGCATCGTGTCGCTGGCTCAGCGCAACCAGCGTTTCGGGAGCGATGGTTCCCTCCAGATGCAGATGTAGCTCCGCCTTGGGCAGCTTGCGCAGCCAATCCATCATTGCGGCTTCGGAAATGGTTCTCTTAGCGGGCATCAATCTTCCTGAGGAGCAGTCGAGCGCTGTGCAGCGGAAAATTCACTGCGATGGCGGCTGTAGAAAAAGTAAATCACCAATCCAATGGCCAGCCACAGAAAAAACCGCACCCACGTCAGCACGGGCAGGCCACTCATTAAGAGTACACAGAAAAACACGCTAAGCAGCGGCAGCACCGGGCCGCCGGGGCAGCGAAATCCTCGCGGGCGTTGCGGCTGCCGGACGCGCAAAATCAGCACGCCGAGTGCGACCAAGACAAATGCGAAGAGTGTGCCAATGTTCGATAAGTCCGCAAAGGTGCCAATGTCGAGCAGGCCTGCGGGAATACCGACCAGAAAGCCTGCAACCCACGTGGCCACGTCCGGCGTGCGGAAGTGTGGATGCACGCGGCCAAAAAGGCGGGGCAGCAGACCATCCCGCGCCATGGCGAACCAGACGCGCGCCTGCCCAATCTGAAACACCAGAATCGACGAGATCATGCCCAGTAACGCACCGAGCAACACGATCAAATGCGTCCAGTGCAGCCAGGGGCTGGGGTGGGCCAGCTCTATCCGGTGCAGCGTGTTCACCACGGGAGCCGCGTCGTCCAGCAGCCATTGCCAGGGCACCATGCCCGTCAGCACAACGGCCACGCCTACGTAAAGCAACGTGCAGATGGCGAGCGTTGCCAGAATGCCCACGGGAATATCCCGCCGGGGATTTTTGCACTCTTCCGCCGCAGTGGAGATGGAATCAAAGCCAATATAGGTGAAGAAAATGATGGACCCGCCGGAGAGAATTCCCGGCCAGCCATTCGGTGCGTACGGATGCCAGTGCGCGGGATGAATCCAATGCGCGCCCACAGTGATGAAGAGCAGAATCGCGGCGATCTTGAGCAGTACCATGCTGTTGTTCGTGCGGGCGGATTCTCGAATGCCACGCACCAGCACCACCGTCAGCAGCAGCACGATGAGGCACGCCGGCCAGTTGAAGCCAAAATGCCAACCGGGTGTGTACAGCGTGTGTCCTTGCAGGTCTTGCAGGCCGCTGGGCAGGTAGGCAGGTGTAATCCAGCGCAGGGCGGGATGCAGTCCGAGCCAATCCATCAGATCGACCAGGTGCGCAGCAAAGCCGACGCTGACGGCCATATTGGAGAATGCGTATTCCAGAATTAAATCCCAACCAATGATCCACGCGACCAACTCGCCGAGCGTGGCATAAGCATAGGTGTACGCGCTGCCGGCGATGGGGATCATCGAGGCCATCTCCGCATAGCAAAGGCCGGTGCAGGCGCACACCAGCGCCACCAGAACGAGTGAAATGGAAATGGCCGGGCCTGCGCCGGGACGGCCAGCCAGGGATGCGTGGCGCAGCAGGGCATCCAGAACCGGCGTGTCCAGCAGCGATGCGGATGTGAGCGATTGCCCGGCGATGGCCGTGCCGATGACGGTGAAGATGCCGGAACCAATCACTGCGCCAATGCCGAGCGCGGTGATGGAGACAGGCCCGAGTGTTTTTTTCAGGGATTGTCCGGGCTGCTCCGATTGCCGCAGCAGCCCGTCGATCGATTTGGTGGCGAAGAGTTGCCTGCGCAGGCCCTGGCCACGGGTTGGAGTTGTTTTGGGGGTCATCGCGTAGAACGCGCGTTGGCGATGCCGTTAGCGTTTGCCCAGCGCCTTGCCAGCCTTCTTGATTTTTGCCTTCAGGGAGCCGCGCGCATGGGTGCGCTTGGCTTTGGGAGCAGCCTTTTTCCGGGCTGCGCGCTTGACCTTTTTCCGCTCTGTCTTGTCTGCAATTGTTTTCGTGTTTGCCATATGCCTTCCGTGATAAATGATTTCAAATCAAAAAAATCTTAAGAACGGCTCTTCGT
>JAJZMO010000293.1 GCA_021798235.1 Acidobacteriota bacterium
TGAACCTCGTCCACAATTCCTGGCTTCATCTCTTCCAAATCGAGCCGGGAAAGGAGACAATATCACGCTATAAAAAGGGCGGATGGGAGATCGTCGCCACAAGTATGGTCAAAGCATGTGAAGACTTTGAGCCAAGCGCAGAAGCTTTGCACCTGCAATAAACCTAGCGTGGCACATGGTCCCCGAGCAACAATGCGCTAAAGTAGACAGTCATGATTCATGCAGCCGTAGCCGAAAGTGCGGGCGTTGTCCTGGGCGATCTGGACAGCTTACTCAACGGACGTGCCTATGCCAGCATTGCGGACAAGCTAGGGATTCCGATGGGGTATATCGAGTCCTACATCAACTCTGGATCGGCTGCTGCCGTACTGGCGAAACGTCTTGGAGTGAACATGAGTGCGGCGGAAGACCTCGGCGCACGTCTCGGACGGGAAGGCCGAATCGGTTTAATTTTCGGTCTGCTGTTGGCAAGCTGAGACAGATTCATTATCCGAACTATCGTTTGCTATCGACTGGAATCTGCAAGGAGAAGAGTGCTATGTCACTCGGTCCCATTCTCATTTTCGATAAGTCCACGCTGCAAAGTCTCAATGTTGACGAGGCGGTATGGCTGGACAATTTTTTCATGACGAACATTACGCCCTTGTTCTTCATCGAGACCCTTGCCGACCTGGAGAAAGAGGTAAGAAAAGGGAAAACACCGGAACAAGTTGTGGGCGAGATCGCGTACAAAATACCCGATATGTCGCCTCGCTCCAACGTGCATCACATGGCGCTCGCGGGGGGTGAGCTTCTAGGCAAGGGCAAGATCGAAATGCGCGGGTTCCCTATATTGGGCCAGTCTGCTACGCAGAATGACTCTTTCTTGTTTTCCAATTGTCCCGCAGGCTTGCAGCGGAGCACCCAGCGCCGGGTGGCACGCGCTATCATGCAGGTATATGCCACCGACAGCCACCGTCCTCGCCGCCGACGCCAACGAACGAGCTAAGAAAATCAAGATCATTCTCTTCGACGTGGATGGAGTGCTCACCGATGGCGGCATCTGGCTGTTTCCAGCACCTGCGGCCAGCACCCCTGCCACGCAGCAACAGCTCGGCGCGCAGGCAGACAAGGGCGGCTACGGCATCCACTCCATCAACATGGTGGAGGCCAAAGGATTCAATGCGCACGATGGCACGTCCATTTCGCTGGCGCGGCTGGGCGGGCTGAAGTGCGGCATCATCACCAAGCGCATCTCGGAGACGGTGGCCCTGCGCGCGCGCGATCTGCGCATGGATTACGTTTACATGGGCCAGTCGCACAAGATGCAGGCCGTGCGCGAGATTCTGGAGCAGGAAAAAATCTCTCTCGACCAAATCGCCTATGTGGGCGATGACATCATCGACCTGCCGGTGATGCGCGTCTGCGGATTGGCCATCGCCGTGGCCAACGCGCGTGCCGAGGTCAAGACCGCCGCGCACTGCGTCACACTGAACAGCGGTGGACAGGGCGCGGGACGCGATGCAGTCGAGTTCATCCTGCAGGCGCAAGGCTCTTTGTCTCGCACGATTGAACAATACATTGACGAACGGAGCCCGATTCCCGCCTCGATGGATATTGGCCAAGGCGGCATGTAGATTGTGCCGCTACGATGTGGCGCAGAGCCTGCACGCTCCGCATCGTTTATAATTCGTGAAGATACGGAGAGATGGCCGAGTGGCTGAAGGCGGCGGTTTGCTAAACCGTTGTAGGGTCAAAAGCTCTACCGGGGGTTCGAATCCCCCTCTCTCCGCCAGTATTTCCGCCCCACGCGCGTCAGCAATGCAAAGCTCGACATCAAAGTGTGACCCTCGATGCGACCGGAACTGATCGAAGCCAGCGGCCTGTTGCGTTCCCCGGATCCCAAGGCAGTGGATCGCGCTCTGGCCCTGCTGCAAAAGACCGTCTTCTCCTTCAGCATGAAAGTCTGCGGCCACCGCGAGGATGCCGAAGACACCATGCAGGATGTTCTCTTCAAATCCCTGCCGTACCTACATAAAATTGAAAATCCGCAGGCCCTGGCCGTCTGGCTGTATAAGGTGACACGCAACCGCTGTTGGATGAGCCGCCGCAAAAGCCGCTTCGCACCAGAGCACACCCTCTCCCTCGATGAGCTGATGCCAGAGCCAGCGGAGTTGGAGGCATTGCTGCACTCGGCGGCACACTCACCGGAGGCACAGGCAATCTCCAAACAAAATACGGAGCAACTGCTCCACGCAGTGCAACGCATCCCCGCCAAGTACCGGCTCATTTTGGTGCTGCACGACATGGAAGAGCTGAACGCATCGGAAGTGGCCAAGATCACCGGACTACAAGAGGGCACGGTGCGCGTGCGCCTGCATCGCGCACGGCTCTTCGTGCGCCGGGAACTGGCCGCTCTGGCATCGGACAAGGAGACCTCCGCAGCCAAGTCCTCCTCGCGCGTTCGTGTCCGCCGCTCGGTGGATTGCAAGCGCATCTTTGCAGGATTGTCCGATTACATGGAGGGCACGCTCGACGACGCCACCTGTGCTCGCTTCCGCAGTCACATTCAAGGTTGCGCATCTTGCGTCGCGTTTTTGGAGGATTTATCCCGCGCCGTCGAGCGATGCCGCACCCAGGAAGTGGATTGCGAATCCACCACTGCACACGCACTGCGCAAGCTGCTCTTGCAGGAGTATCAGCGCCTAACGGCCTGATGGATTTCTTGCGCTGCGTGGCTGCGGATTCCACGCCGCAGCGCGCACCGTGTCCGTTACAATGGAGAGTTGCCATGGCCACGACTGCGGACCTGATCCAGATTGACCTTACCCCCAAGCGCCCTGCTCCCAAACCGGAGTGGCTGAAGGCCCGCGCGCCGATGGGTGAGACCTACCACAATCTGAAAAAGCTGGCCCGCGATCTGCGCCTGCACACTGTTTGCGAGAGCGCGCACTGCCCCAACATTGGCGAGTGCTGGAACCACAAGACTGCAACCTTCATGATGCTGGGAAATCTTTGCACGCGCCGCTGCGGTTTTTGCGCCGTGCCCAAGGGACGACCGGAGCCGATCGACATGGACGAGCCACGCCGCGTGGCAGAGGCCATTGCCGCGCTCGGACTGCGCCATGCCGTCATCACCAGCGTCAATCGGGACGATGATCTGCTGGGCGGCGCGCGTGCCTTTGCGCTGGTCATTGAGGAGGTTCGACGCCAGGCTCCCGGCTGCCAGGTCGAGGTGCTCATCCCCGATTTTCAAGGCAATGAGGCGGCCATTCGCACTGTGGTCGAAGCGCGTCCAGAGGTTTTGAATCACAACACGGAGAGCGTGCCGCGCCTGTATCGCACCGTGCGCAGTGGCGCACGCTATGAGCGCACGCTGCGGCTGTTGGAGTACGCGAAGGAACTCGACCCCAAGCTGGTCACCAAATCGGGCGTGATGGTGGGCCTGGGAGAAGAGATGCAGGAATTGCTCGACGTCTACCGCGATCTGGCGCGCGTTGGTACGGACATTCTCACCATCGGCCAATATCTGCGCCCCTCGCGCGATCATCTGCCCATGACGCGCTTGTATACACCGGCGGAGTTTGCTTGGATGAAGACCGAGGCGCTGCGCATGGGCTTCCGGCACGTGGAGAGCGGACCACTGGTGCGCTCCTCCTATCACGCGCATGAACAGGCGGCCTCAACCGGCCTGCGTGAATCCCTTACCTAGTGCGCTTTATTTTGCGATCTGAAAAAATCTTGGCTCCCCATTCAAACTGAAAAGCGTCTGGAATGAAGAGAAGTCAGAACCAGAACTCTTTTCCCGTCGCAAACACCCGGACGGAGAATGCGCTGGCGATTCTGGTTCCCATACGCACAGGCAAGCAACAGGGAAGCACCTTGGCTCGCTCGGTTATTGAATGATCACCGGCACGTTGATGGTGGAAGTATTTCCGCTCACGGATGTTGCCGTTATCTGCACCGAATGCCGCCCTCTTGCTGCCTGCATCCATCCTCCCGCCGCACGTTCTTCGCTCAAGAAAAGCAGATTCAAGGTTTGGCTATCTCCATGAGTAAAGTCTGCAACTGGATTCTGGAAAATACATTGCGCATGGACAGGGGCACCGGAGCAATGCACATAGACTCTGCCCGCTCCGACTAAGGAATGCAATCGCACAGGAATCGAAGCGCTGTCTCCGCTTTGGACGGTAATCTCACTGGCTGATATGGATGGAGCCGCAATCGGAATCGGATGATAGACGCGCACGTAGTCTACGATCATCTTTGCCGGATTTGGCGTTGCTGCTGTGGGAGGTCCGGGCCAATCTCCACCAACTGCAAGATTGAGAACCACCGCGAATGGATGGTCAAATACCCACTTGCCCCCGGCGGGAACTTCGCTGGCTGTCCGTACAAAATACACGTTGGACGGATCATCCACATAAAACTGCACCATTCCAGGCGACCATATCAATCCATAGGTATGGAATCCATCATCGACTCTGCCATTTTGAAATTGATAGTTTTGCCATATGCCATTCGCACCGCTGTAGCCCGGGCCGTGAAGGGTGGAACGAATCATGGAAGGTCCCAGCATGTTGGGCAGCTTCCCGGAGGAAACATTTTCCGCGATGCTGATCGATCCGCATTCCGGCCAGGGAACAACACTCCAATTCTCTCCCAGCATCCAAAACGTCGGCCACAATCCGGCACCGGTGGGGAATTGAATTCTGGCTTCTATCCGGCCATACGCCCAGGATTTTTTATGGAGAGTGTTGATCCGCGCCGAGGTCCACGGAGCACTCCCCATCTTGCTGGCTTCTAAAACTAAATGTCCACGGCCATCCAAATACGCATTTGGGTGCTTGGCAGAGCATGGATACTGCTGCACTGCTGCAGTCGGATCGCAATATACGTTATCCTCTCCATTGCCCCATTTGTCCTTGCCTCCTGCATCGAAATTCCAGTTGGCTGCATTCGGCAAAGACCCTGCTTCTCCATTAAATTCGTCACTCCAAAGAGGATTGCCCCATATGTTTTTTAGTTCAATGCTGGATTGATTTTTTTTGTGATATTTTTGTCCAAAATAATATCCAAAAAGCAGCGCACACAATAATAAAAAGACCGCGCTCCATGGCTTCTGCCGCGTCCCCAGCAGATGCCGTTTTCCCGAAGAGACTCTTACCGTTTCCAGCGGTACAAAAAACAGATCTTTCTCGGAATCCCCGCTGCCCATCGTGCGACTGATCCCCACCGAGCCATGCTGCCCGCGCGAAGGCGTCTCCGGTTCTTCACTTCGCATCGCGGATAGCGCAGGCATTACTTCCAAATTGTTGGCTGCTGGATGGAGAAAATTGGGAATGTAGTGGCCTACGGGCAGGGTCAGGCGAAGGGGATTATCCTTCCCCTCCTCGCGGTAGTACTGTTCCAGTCGTTTGCGGAGTGTTCGCGCGGTAACACGCACGATCGGATCCGCCTGTGAATCAAAGTCCCCAGGCCGTCTCCCCAAGGCATGAATGGCTATGCTGGATTCCCGAATTTCATCCGTCTTGCCATCAAAATAGCATTGGCAGATGTAGTTCAGCATGCGAACCAGGTTCGCTGAACGTGCAATCTCATTTGCCCGCAAAATGCGCGCAAGTTCCTGCCGCTCTTCTTCGTGAGAGCAAGTGCAGTCTGCATCCATCAACTTCATAGTACTCCCGCCACCCAGATCCAGCGGTTTCTAGATGAGCAAATTTGCAATTTCTATAAAAATAGGGGCGTTGCCTTTTCAGGCAACGCCCCTATCAATTACTGCATCATCCAAGTTTGGTTACTGCCACCGGTGCATTGCCAGATCTGCAACTGCGTTCCGGCGGTGGTGGTTGAATTCGGCGAGTCCAAACACATGCCGACAGCATTGGCTGGCTGCAAGGTGTATCCCGTTCCCAGTGGTACGGCATTCCAGGATTGGTTCGGCTGGCCATTGCACGGGGAGATGTCCACCTTGGTGCCGTTGGTGGTGCCGCTGCCTGTCACCTCCAAGCAGTTGGCTCCAAGAACGGCAATGTTGTAATCGCCAGCCGGAACTACGCCCGTGTTTGCGAAGTTCCAACTCTGCGCTGCGGTGCCATTGGCCGTGTACAGATCCACGATATTGCCAGCAGCCGTGCTGGCTGCCCAATCATCGATCACATACCCCGTGTTGTAGGACACCCCAACAACATGCA
>JAJZMO010000289.1 GCA_021798235.1 Acidobacteriota bacterium
GTCTGCGCCTGCGCGGCGCGCAGCCAGTTCCATCTGCGCGGCAATCTCCACTTCCCTGCACCCCGGTTCGATCTGCGGCAGCACCGCGTCAAAAAGGTCGCAGCCCAGATCAGCGGCCTTTTGCAGGGCGCGGATTTCAGTTGCGTCTTTGATCTGGCGCAGACGCGCCACCGGAGCCGCCATGGGCACAAAAAAACTGCGGCGCAGCTTGGGGGCGATCGCCTGCCGCATGGCCTCCAATGCGGAGACGGTGGTGTGTTCGGCGTCAAAAAAACAGCGCTGCAGGCCGCGTTGCTGCATCCAGCCGCAGGCCGAGCGCATCAGCGACTGCTCCACAATCTCGACGCACGCCCGGCGCACTTCCTCTTTGGATTGCTGAATGTAGCGCCCGTCGGTAAAGAGCACCGCATCGCCCGGCTTGGCGATGGGCACGATCACGGCGGCGTTCGAGCCGGTAAAGCCGGTCAGGTACCGCACATCCGGCGGATGCACAACGAGAATCGCCTGCGCGCCGGGTTGGATTTTTTTCAGGACAAGGGCCAACTGCTCTATGCGTGTCATACAGACTTGGTTATAGCACTGGTCGCGTGGTGCAAGCACCTTGGCAATGTGCGTGCGCTGGATGGCCGTGCGTGGAAGGCGCTCATTCTAACAGCGCGGGGTGCGCGGCCAGCCAAGCCTGCGCCCGCCCCTGCACGCGCTCCAGTTGCGTTGGAGACAAATGCGCCGCGGCATCGTCACGAAAGGAGTCCAAATCCTTTTGCGTGACATCTCCAGTCGTCGCCGTAGGGTCAAAGTGAGAGGCTCCTAAATCCAGCCAGAAATAGGCATCCTCGTAACTTTGCGGCACACCGTGGCCTTCGTCATACAACAGGCCAAGGTTGACTTGCGCGGCTGCATTGCCTTGGTTGGCCTTCTGGATCAGAGTTGCCAAGCTGTCGGCTGGCTTGGTTGCAGGGGCCTTACCTTGCATGCGGGTGCTTTGGGCGGGCAGTTGCCAGCCTGCCCAACACAGGACGATGGCAGCGAGCGCCATCCACAGACCATACTTGGAAGTTGGCTTTTCCAGTTCTTTTTCGAGAGGCATGGAGATTTCCTTGTTTGGGAACGCCTCAAGGGTAGCACGGATTTCGCTTTATCTTCGTTTTATTTTTTTTCTTGCGCCGACAGGCTGAGGGATCAGCGGTTTGCGTCCCACTCAAGCCAAAAACAGGCTGCATGGGGCACTCGGTACCCGCGATGATTTTTACTCTGCGACGAGTCATTCTGAGTGGGTGAGTTGATTTTTAGAAATTGCTGATTTTTAGAGAGATAAATAGCATGTTTTTGGCTGTGTAGGAACTGTGCAGGAGATTTCTCGCGCCTCTTCAAGTTGATAGTGCAACAAGGTGAGAAAAAGCTCAAGGAATTGGGGTAATGCACCTCCAGTGGCTTAAGCCACTGGAGGTGCATTTTGGCGGCATACCGACACCTGGGCATGGATGACCGGGTACAGATTCAAGTTCTCACGAAACGGGGTATCTCCGATGCGGAGATCGCCCGCGAGCTAAAGGTTCATCGTTCCACAGTGGGACGAGAGCGGCGACGGAACAAGGTGGATGGCTTGCTCCGGCTTCATCGCCGGAGTGTGTGCGCTCTCATGGGATACGTCATGCCCTAATGCCTCCGGCAGCTTCTCGCGGTTGTTGGTAAAGAGCGGCGCATCCTCTGCGCCGCGCGAGACGGCAACGTATGCCATGCGGCTATTGAGCAGGTCTTTTGCGGCCAGTTCCGTATCGACGTGAATCAATACCCGCTCGGCAGTCTGTCCTTGGCTGGAATGGCTCGTCACCGCATAGCCGTGATCGAGATGCGGATGCTCACGCGGATCGAGCTGTACATCACGGCCTCCGTCCATCTTCAATCGCATCTGCCCATCCTGGCCGATGGCCTCGACGGTTCCAAGTTCGCGGTTGGCAACTTTCAAATCGTTTGCCGGTGCGGTGAACTGGATACGGTCGCCCACGGCGAAGCTGCGCGGTTCCTCGCGGTAGACAGAGACGCCTTGCTGGCGTCGCGGGTCATAGGTCAGCTCGGAACCATCGGCCCGCACTACCGTCAACAGGTTTTTCTCCGCGTCAACGCCCTTGACTCGCGCGTATTCGCCGCGCTCCATGCCCGTCTCTTTCGACGCGCGGGCGTAGCGTACTACATCGTTGAACTCGTACCGCGCCGCCCATGTCCGCTCCGGCCCGGTAAGGTCATGGCGGGGCACAAGCGCCGCTATGCGATGCTCGTCTTTACTGACTGAGCCGCGCTCCTGCATCTCTGCACGAATCGCCAAGTTGATCTCCACGCGGGAGCGGTTGTCGGGAGAGACAACCAGCGTACCCGCTGGCGACCTCACATATTCCTTCGCTATGGCTGTGATGCGGTCGTCACGTCCTGCAATCTCATGGACGCGGCCCTGCCGCTCCAAGCCCAGCACGGCTTCGCGCACTTCACCCCGCGCAAGCTGCTCCACCACCTGTTTCAGCTCCGGGTCTTTCTGCCGGACGATCTCATCGAGCTTGACTGTTTTCATGCCCGCGTCCTGAAGCTGTGCGAAGGGACGCCCGGCCTCGATTGCCTCATGCTGCCGTCGATCCCCTACCAGCAACACGCGGTCATTGGGATGCAGGCGATTCACAAACTCGTGCATCTGCTTGGTGGACGCAAGCGAGGATTCATCCAGCACATACAGGCGGCGCTCTCCGGTGTCCGGCTTCTGCCCACGCGCAAGATGCTTTTGCAGTGTCGATGTTTCCATACCGGCTTCGGCCAGCTTTTGCGCCGCGCGGGACGTAGGCGCGAAGCCTTCGACCTTATATCCCTGCGCCTCTGCGCCTTCACGGATGACGGCCAGCGTCGTTGTCTTGCCCACGCCAGCGATTCCATCCAATCCCACCATCTTTTCGCGGGAGCGAAACACTTGGTCAACAGCTTGGCGCTGCGAGGCATTCAGCTCCGGGTGGCGGTCTTCGGTCGCAATCCGAATCTGCGGAGAAACCAGCATCGGGTCATTCATCCCGCGCTGATTGCCTTCCTGCATCCGCGTAACGATTTCGCGTTCCATGCGAAGCATCGCGGCGGTGGTGTACTGCTGTCCTGCTCCGACTGTGCGGAACTCGCCCCGCGCGGCCCGCTGCGCGAACTCCTGCCGGATGTGGGTATACGTCGTTTCACCCATGCCGCGATTGAGTGCCGTTTCCAGAAGCTCTCGCCTATCCAGCACGGCGGAACGCTCGAAGAGATGGTCGCGGGCATAGGTCACGGCTTGTTGCGCGATGCGGTCGGGTTCGTGAACGTGGCACTGTTCATGCGCCCGCGCCTTGGCCACAACCTTGTCGGCCTGATGTCCATACTGCGCGGCCAGCTCGCGGTGTCGCTCCAATACCTCTCCCGGCGATAACATCTCCTTGCTGTCCCGCGTTCTGTGGGCGGCAACCTGCGCGGCCCCAGCCCCGTCAATTCCCATCTCTCGCAGATGATCTTTGATCTGCTCCCGGCGCGGGCTGCTGGCCTCCAGATACTCTTTCGTATACCCCTTGATCTCCGGCTGTCCGTGCTTGCCGCGCTCCAGTTCGTAGCCCAAGCCCTGCAACCGCATCGACAACTCGGAACGGTAAACGCTGGTGGCATAGCGTTGTGATGCGAATAGCTCCTGCGGCTGCAAGGCCCGCGTCTGTCCGTTGTCGCGTTCGGTGACGTTGAAGATGACCGCATGGGTGTGGAGCTGCGGCGCGGCGTAGCCGTCCACTGGACGCGCGGTATCGTGCTCAAAGGTAGCTGCAACGAATTTACCGGTCGTCTCCGGCGCGTGGACATTGCCGATGCGAGCCTGCGTGTACTTCTCCAACTCGTCAAGCGCCACGCGGACGCTCTCTCGATGCGCCTCTCTTACGCGCTCATCGCCACCGACAAGGGCGGTGAGAGAAACAGACTTTGGCGCGGAGAATGTAGCATCCCAACCGGCGCGATGTTCTACGCTCGTTACCTCTCTGCCGAATTTTCCCTCGTAAGTTTTGGAGGCTTGATGGCGAACAAGCTGCGCTTCCGTGTGCGGATGCTGGCCTTCGGTCAGGCGCGCAAAGTGCTCATTGCCAACTGAACCCGATAAACCCCACTGCTCGGCCAGCTTGCCTTGCCACTCGCTATGTCCCTGCTGGTCGCGGCTCCAATAGTTCTGCCGTTCCGACGCAAACTCCCGCTCATGGTACGTGCGTACCTGTGAAGCTGACAGCGGCTTGGAGATGGTCAGCATAATGCAACTCCATCGCTGGAGAGATTCTATGACTGTTCCGTACCCTCAGGCATCTCTACCGGCCATCGCTGCGCACCATGCAAAACGCGCAGGACACGAATGATTTTGCCCATAACCCGATAAGCCACAACATAGGGTGTGTGCTGGATAACCAGCTCTCGTGTGCCTTCGATGCGTCCGGTACGACCCATCTCAGGGAACTGGAGCAGCCATTCGACCTGTTCCTCGATCCGGTCATCCACGGTAACAGCGGCTTGCGGACTGTCGGCCTCGATGTAATCGAAGATGGCATTGCGGTCATCCATTGCAAAGATGGACCATTCCAACCTCATAGCTCACCGAGCCTTACGGCTTGCTGCGGCCCGGCGCTTCGCAAAGTGGGCTTTCACTGTGTCATGCGGGATTGCGGGGCGCGTGTCGTCCAGCGCCTCCTGCACCTTCGCTCGGAACCATGCGTCATACTCAGCAGTATTCGCTGTTGGGGTAAAAGGAAGCACACCTTCGTTGGCAGTCCTCGTCAGCAAGATGCGTACTGCATCCGAGACTGTGATGCCCAACTCGTCGAGTACCGCCGCCGCGCGCTTTTTCACGGCAGAATCAATCCGCGTTTGTACCAATGCGTTCGCAGGCATGAGAAGTTCTCCTGAAACTATTGTAATGCAAGTGAATGACAAGTTCACTCAATCCCCTTCGATTCATCCCACACAAACGCCTCTTTGGGTTTGTCGATGGGCTTGTCAGTGGGCAGTGGAAGCGTGGCCTGGGTCGCTGCTGGCGTCCTGGGTTGCTCTGCGCGAGCTACCGGCGTGGGCGGTGACGGTCTAGGCGCAATCTCCGGCAATCTGCGTTCGATGAACTCCAGATGTCTGCCGTGCTTCTTTGCGAACTGGAAGTGAACCGGCACAACGCGGCTTTCCTGTTTGATGAAGCCGTGCAACGGCTCCAAGCCGGAGATTTCAGAAGCCATGACGAGCGGCTTGGTCGCAATCTCCATCGCATATGATTTCCTGCTGCCGAACAGCCCAATGCTGCGCGATTCTTTCAATCGCTCCACTTCAATTTCCCCGATGGTATCGGAAATCCACTTCGCAGCGCGTGGCTCGGTGGTCTTGAAAAACAGCTTGGTTGCGGGCTGCGAAAGCATGGCCTCAGCGTCCTGGCCGTAGCGTTTTTCAAGCTGGCTGCGCCCCTGAAAGCCCACCACAACAGGGTTCCCGTACTTGCGATTTTCTGTGACGGCGGTGTGGAGTTGCGGCAACTTGTTAAGGCTTGCCAGCTCGTCCAGCACAAACCATACCGGCTTCGCCGTATGGTCTTCGCAGTAGCCCATCATGCGAAGGATGAACAAATCAAGCCACACGGAATGAAGCGGCAAAATCTTCGCGCGGTAGGCAGGAGTGGAAGTCAGAAACACCCATCGCTTCGGCGTTCATTTCTGCCCTCCGGATCCATCCTCCCCGGCAAGGAACTCTGCGAGCAATTTTCGAGCATCGGCCAGCTTCCGCGTGTTGGCCTGGTCACGGATTTTGAGCACGGAATCGGGCAGCAGATGCTTGCCTCGGCGTTCGCCTGAGCCGTTGCGTGGAAGAGATTTAGGAGCATGTATCGGAGTGCCGACACTTCGGCCAGCAGCAACTCTGTTGGGTCAGCCGGACGCTCCCGCGCGGCTTTCAAAGCCAGCTCACGCAGCCATTCGGCCAAGGTTTTCCCCGCGCCTTCGGCAGCGGTTTCGACCTCCGCCAACTCTTCCGGCGTGACCCTGACCTGCCCCCAATATCCGCACACTTCTGAGTTCAGTTAACCAGCCGCAGCAGTCGTGGGAAAGTGGAAAACGCCGACGGCGTTTTCCAAGTGGACAGAGTCCACGTCTTTTCCACGGCTGTTCTT
>JAJZMO010000196.1 GCA_021798235.1 Acidobacteriota bacterium
CTGGCGGACCAGTACGCGATGAGCGACAACTACCACCAGGGCGTGATGGGCGGAACAGGTGCCAACCACATCATGCTGGGCACCGGAGATGCTCTTTGGTATAGCGACGGCAATGGCAACGCCATCGTGCCGCCGCACAATCAGATGGTCGCCGCCGGTTCTCCGAACGCGGGCATCGTGGATGAAGTGGAGAATCCCAACGCGGCGCAGGCCAGCAACAACTGGTACTCCGAAGATGGTTACGGCGGCGGCAGCTATGGCTCACCTTCCTATGGTGGCGGCAGCTACAGCAATTGCTCTGACCCGAATGCGCCGGGCGTCAGCTCTGTGCTGGAGTATCTCGGCTCGCTGCCCAACAAGGTCAATCCGCGCTGCGATTCCAACCACTACTACCTGCTGAACAACTACAATCCCGGCTACTTCGGCAATGGTGCCGACGCTGCCACGGACTTCAGCAAGAACAACACCGTCTTTACCATTCCGCCTTCCACCGTGCGCAATATCGGCGATGCCCTGCTGGCCAAAAATATCTCGTGGAAGTATTACGGCGACCAGTGGAACCTTTACAAAAACGATCCGTACTATCTGAACCCCAACAATCTGTACTGCAACATTTGCAACTTCTTCCAGTACTCCACATCGATCATGACCAACGCGGCTGTGCGCAACGCGCATCTGCAGGACACGGTCGACCTGTATGCGGACCTGCAAAACGGAACGCTGCCCGCCGTCTCCTTCGTCAAGCCCAGCGGCTATGTCGATGGACACCCCTCCTCATCCAAACTGGATTTGTTTGAGGGCTTCGTGAAAAAGATCGTCGATGGCGTGCAGGCCAACCCGGAGTTGTGGAAGGATACGGCGATCTTCATCACGGTGGATGAAGGCGGCGGTTACTATGACTCCGGCTACATTCAGCCGGTGGATTTCTTCGGCGATGGCACACGCATCCCGATGATCGTCGTCTCGCGCTTTACCCAGCCGGGACACATCTCCCACCAATACAACGACCACGTTTCGATTCTGAAGTTCATCGAAGCCAACTGGGGTCTGGATCCTTTGACCCAGCGCAGCCGCGACAACCTGCCCAACCCCCGGCAGGATGGCGCCAACCCGTACGTGCCCACCAACGGCCCGGCCATCGGCGATCTGATGGACCTTTTCAGCTTCGATCGTGACCACGACGATCGTCGCTAGATTGTTTTGATGGGTATACACTCCTCCACCGGCGAGAGAATTTCTTGCCGGTGGATTTTTTATTCGTTAAGAAAATGCAAAAACTTACTCGTCATTTGCTGGGGGTGGAGGAGGCCACGGAGCTGGCCTCTGCATCTTCTCTACACTTTCGCGAACGGGCATTGAATCGTTGGCAATTCCACGATTATTATTGTGCCTATCTTCTCTAATGGGTTGTGGAGTTTTAGCCGGTGGATGCGGCGTTTTAGGTGTTTCTTTGTCACTCATTGCAAGCCTCTAGCTTTCAGTACGCATTGATATGCTTTTGTTCTTAATTTTTCGTCTCGGGGAACGATGCTCTCATCTATTTGTGATTCTCTTTGTTTTGTAGCTTCAAATTCATCCCACGATCCTGGCTGACACACATTGGGATCTTTTTCCCATTGGAGTTGATATTTGATTCTAATTTCCCTCCAAGTGGCGAATAATCCGGAAACTTTACTTATCCTTTCTGAAGGGAAAAAATTAGAATGATATATAGACAGGACACAGGAAGCTCCCGTAATTATTTTCCACACTGCTGGATACCGTGACCAAATAGCCCACGCGGCGATTGCGGTCCCTGAGGATGTTAACGAAATAATGAACTTGAGCCAGCGATCTCTTGACACAAATCGCTGACAAAGTGCTTCCCAGTAATAAACATTCATATCTGCATCTAACATGGAATCCCATAATGCCAATCGATGAGTTTGATTCGTAGACATAATGTTCGTAGATTCCTTGAGCGCATTCTAGCATCACTGGTAATAGTTGAGTTATTTGATTTTCCTTTAGCGACTCAATAAATATCGCGATGCCCATTTATTGATTTGTCGGCTATCTATTTATTCGTCAACCGATTGCGCGCTGCGTACCCAGGCGGTCACCACCATGTCGCGCAGCCTGGCTGCGCCGGCAGCCAGCCGCTCCGCGGTAAAGGTGCGCGACTCCGCACTGCCTGCACCGCGAAACTCGCCATGCGCATCCAGCCGGTACACGGTATCCACATTTTGGTGCGTTGTGCGCAGATAGTCCAGGAAATCTTCAAACGGAGCGCCACGCAAAATGGATGGCCGCTCTGGCACCAGAGGACGCACGTCGCTTTCGCGAATGTTGGCCGAGACGAACTGCGTCTCAAAGTGCGCGTGTAGGCCCGGAGTGCGCGTGTAGCCATGCGGATTGTCGCGCTCCACCCAGCCGTCATAGTTGATGCTGGTATGCAACGGCTGCGAACCATCGCCCACGTAATGCCCCAGCCAGCCAATGTCAAAGAGCACGGCCAACTCCGCACCGTTGGTATCTTTGCGCGCGCTGCTCAACATGCGATAGCGGCGCAGGTCGGCTTGCAAGCGTTCGTAGACCTCCGTCGCCTGCCACGGCAACAGGCCAATGTGTTGCGGCAAAAACCGTTCTGCCAGCCCGGGATTTTGTTTCTGCAATTGGAAATAGGCCGCGTAGGCATCGCGCAAAAAATCAAATCGATAGGGCGGCAATCCGTGCGGCTCCAGTGCATCGGCCACTTCCAAGTCCAAGTAGTGCTCCGGGGCCTGCGCGTTGTTCAGCTCCGGTTCCGCCGGAGAGCGCCAACGGTCCGGCTCCGGGCCAAGGGATTCCACCTCGGCCACGGCCAAGGGCGTGCGTAAAAATGCGGGCACATCGGTGGGTAGCGTTTCCATGGCGATGCGGTTGATGAGCTTGTGGCCTGCCTTGCCCCAGCCCAGGCAGGCAGGCGCACAAAGCAGCGGCAGAAGCAGAGCGAGAGCGGCGCGGCGAAGCATAGGCAAAGTATAGGCGCTGGAAAAATTCCTGTGAAAATTCTGCACGAATCTGCGGCAAAATCAACGGGAACCCACGATAAACACTGTGAGTTTTTGATATTCTTAGTGTGTATGCCAACTAAAAAAGAAATTCTCAACCAACCGATCCGGCACATTGATGTGAAGCAGCATGATGTGACCGCGCTTGTCGACGCCATGCAGCACATGGCCTACAGCTCCCGCGACCTGGCCCGCGCCGCGCACATCTATGAGCGCATGCTGGTGGATAAGGAATGTGGCGTGATCCTCTGCCTGGCCGGATCGCTGATCAGCGCCGGACTGAAGCAGATCTTTGTCGACATGCTGCGCAACAACATGGTGGACGCCATCGTCTCCACCGGCGCAAACATTGTCGATCAGGACTTCTTTGAGGCACTCGGCTTTCAACACTACATCGCCAACGAAGTCTACAAGTCGGGCACGCTGGACGGCGAACTGCGCGAAGCGATGATCGACCGCATCTATGACACGCTGATCGACGAGGAAGAGTTGCGCATCTGCGACGAGACCACCGAGAAGATCGCCAACTCCCTGCCGCCGCGCCCGCATAGCTCGCGCGAGTTCATCCGCGCTATGGGTGCTTATCTTGCGCAGCAAGGCAAGACGCCCGCAAAAGGCGGCGTGGACTCCATCGTGCTGGCGGCCTATGAAAAAGATATTCCCATCTTCTGCCCGGCCTTCAGCGATTGCTCGGCAGGCTTCGGCCTGGTGGCGCACCAGCACGCGCGGCAGGATAAGCCCAAGGTCTCCATCGACAGCGCCAAGGATTTTTACGAGCTGACGCAGTTGAAGATCGCCAACCCCACCACTGGATTGTTGATGATTGGCGGTGGCGTGCCCAAGAACTTTGCGCAGGACATCGTCGTGGCGGCGGACATTCTTGGCAACGAAGCGCCCATGCACAAGTACGCGGTGCAGATCACTGTGGCCGATGTGCGCGACGGCGCGCTGTCGTCCAGCACGCTGAAGGAAGCCAGCTCTTGGGGCAAGGTGGACACAACGTTTGAGCAGATGGTCTACAGCGAAGCCACGCTGGCGCTGCCGCTGATTGCGGGCTACGCCTACCACAAGCGCGCTTACGCCGCGCGCACGGAGCGCCGCTGGGCGCGTCTATTGGAGCCGGTCACTGCATAACGCAATGCCCGCATCGCAACCGCCATCGCCGCGTCTGCGCATCACTGTTTATGCAGTGCTGCTTGCGCTCTTTGCGGCGATGGCCGCATTTTCTCTGCATCAGATTTCGCTGCAAGCGCGCACGGACAGAAATGCTGCGCTCGCTGTTACTCCAAAACTGCTGCACGTTCAGCAGATGCAGCTTGCCGCTGCGCGCGCAGTGCTCGACGTGTTGGCGCGCAATGTCTCCGCACCGGATGTCTTTCCTGCCGCCGACCTGCAACATCAACGTCGGCTAATGCAGGCAAGTTGGCTTGGACTGGAGCAACTGGAAGCGCAGGACGCGCCGCGCCAAGGGTTGATGCTCGAAACACGAGCCAGTCTGGCGCAGTTCGATGCAGCACTCGATGCGGCGCTCGTTGCTCCACAGGATAAGGAAGCGAACGACTTCTCCGTACACCTGCTGCTGGCTCTAGCCCGCATGGATCGCGCACTGACGAACGACTCTGGCTCACTGCAACAACAGGCCGTGCAGGCGTTGCTGCCCCCATCTTTCGGCATCAGCGTTGGAGTCTGGTTCGGCATGGCTGGCATGCTGCTCGTTGCAATCATTGGACTTAATCGTAAATAGCCCTTCCGCTTCGCTCCAAAGACTTCCATCTTGTCCTGCAATGGTAAAAATTCGGGTACATTCCGCAAGTTTTTGTATTTTTTTCTTTACACGCACAGCGGTCGGTGTACTGTTATAGGCAGAGAATTCCAAAATCACAGCGGTACAACGGGGCAGACCATGAAGTCCAAGGTGCTGGTAGTTGATGACGACCCATTGGTAGCCGATACGCTGTGCCTGATCTTTCAGAAGCGAGGCTACGATTGCCGCGCTTCCTACTCAGGCAACGAGGCGCTGTCTTGCGCCAAACAATTTGCTCCAGAGCTGCTGCTCTGTGACATTACCATGCCCGGTATGAGCGGATTGGAGGTTGCCTCCTCCATCGCAGATACGCTGCCTAGCTGTTGCATTCTGCTGTTGACTGCGCATTATGGCAACCTTAGATCTGCGCGGCAGTGCGTGCATACGCTCAGCGTGCCCAACCGCGTGATGACTAAGCCGGTGCAACCCGATGAGTTGCTGCATCAGGCACACACTCTGTTGCATGCCGTACACTAGGGTGCTTGTGTGCCCGGACCCGGTGCCAGCGCGTTTTCCTGCCCAGAGATCACAACGGCGCGGCGCAAAATTTTTGGTGACGCAGCACCTGCCATGTTACTCGCTGTTTCAGCCCCAATCTAGAGAAAGCTTGGCGATGGTGGAAGCGAGGTCGTGCGTGCTGTGAAGTCCATTCGTACTTTTCCACGTAGCGAGAGATTCGTTTCCACAATGGCACCTGTTGCATTTGGTTTGTGGATGTCCAATGACTCTAGTGCGCGTCTGCACTGTGCGTAAGAAGACCGGCGGGAATAGGTTCGATTGTTTTTCCGGGCGGCTGCCAAAGTACTCGAAAATTGTCGATTCCACTCGTACGCAATGACCGTAAACACGTAACCACCGTCTTCCGGGACGTTGATGTCCGTCGAAAATTTTACAGAGTAACTTCCTTAAAGTACAAATTCTGAGCCGCGTGCATCACCGGTGTTTTCTGTCCGTCAATCGTAACCATGAAGTGATTGGAAGCAATTTTGGGTGGTACCGGAGCCAACACGTGACCGCGCGCCCACGCAGAGGGTACCCACAGCCCTGTCCACAATGTGAAGGCCAGGATGCATATCTTTGTGACGGGGCGGCGCAGAAAATCTCGCAGCGCCATGAAATATCCAGCTTGGTCCGACTTCTTAGCCAGCATCCCCATAGCCTATATGGTATCGATGGGAAAATGATTCAAAGTTGAGTCTGGCATAGACGCAGATGTCCATTTCTCTTTCCTTTCAAGTGTCTCTGGCGCGTTGCCGATAAGCAAACTGAGGCAGTCTGGACTTCGCCGAACCTGGGCAGAATGCGTGATTGTGTGACC
>JAJZMO010000237.1 GCA_021798235.1 Acidobacteriota bacterium
GCTGCCTGCACTTGAGCCACGCTGAGGCCTGCGGCGATCTCCTCGAGCACCAGCCCCTGTGGCGTCACACGGATGCAGGCCATCTCGGTAATGATGGTGTCCACCACACGCGCACCAGTCAACGGTAGCGTGCAATGGCGCAGAATCTTCGGGCGGCCATCGCGGGTGGTGTGCTCCATGGCTACGATCACGCGCCGAGCGCTGGCTACCAAATCCATTGCGCCACCCATGCCTTTTACCATTTTTCCGGGGATGGTCCAATTCGCCAGATTGCCCTGTGCATCCACCTCCATCGCGCCCAGCACGCTCAGGTCAATGTGCCCGCCACGGATCATGGCGAAGGATTCGGCGCTGGAAAAATACGATGCGCCGGGCATCTCGCTCACTGTCTCCTTGCCGGCGTTGATCAAATCTGCGTCCTCCTGCCCGGCCAGCGGATAGGGGCCTACGCCGAGCATGCCGTTCTCCGATTGCAGCACCACTTCCACACCCGTGGGAACAAAGTTCGCCACCAGCGTGGGAATGCCAATGCCCAGATTCACCGAGTAGCCATCGCGCAGTTCGCAGGCCACGCGCCGTGCAATGCGCTGCACCGTTTCCGCTCGGTCGCCGTGCGTGGCCGATGCAGCCTGTGCTGGCCCCTGCCGCTGCGCCGCATTCTTCTGTAGAGTAGAACCATCAGGATGCATCGCTTGCTCCCTTGCTGTTTTCGTTATCGGTGCGCTTCGCTGCTGCGTGCCAATGTTCTGGTGCTGGGCAGTCTGGCGCTTGCCTTTTCTGTCTCCGGTTTTCCAGCCAACCGGCCCGCGCCGTGGATTTTGCTGCCTGTGTTGACCGCATTTTTCGGCACCGTGGAAACCTTTCGCTGCCTGCGTCCGCATTGGAGTTTTTATCATGCCGCCGTTTTAATCAGCCTTTACATGGACATGATGGCGCTTATGATGATCCTCTTTCTTGCGCTCTACCCCTACGCACGCTGGTTGATGTAACGCACCGTTCGCTTCTCAATTTTTTTCTCCAATGCGCGACACACCACCACGCGCTGCACATACACGCCTGGCGTCACCACGACATCTGGATCGAGCGCGCCCGGTTCGACCAACTCCTCCACCTCGGCGATGGTCACACGCGCAGCCGTGGCCATGATCGGATTAAAATTGCGCGCCGTCTTGCGATACACCAGGTTGCCCATGCGGTCGCCACGCCAGGCATGGATCAGCGCAAAGTCCGCGCGCAAAGCCTCCTCCAGTAAATATGTTTTGCCGTCGAAGACGCGCGTCTCTTTGCCCTCAGCCACCACCGTGCCCACGCCCGCCGGAGTGTAAAACGCAGGAATGCCCGCGCCACCAGCGCGAATGCGCTCGGCCAGCGTGCCTTGCGGAATCAAATGTAGATTCAACTTTCCTGCGAGCACTTGCGCCTCCAGCAATTTGTTCTCGCCCACGTAGCTGCCCGTGTGCTCGGCGATTCTGCCCGCTTCCAGCATGCGCCCCATGCCCACGCCATCGATGCCCATATTGTTGCTGATGGTGCGCAGACCACGCGCTTCGGTGCGCAGCAGTGCTTCGATCAATTCTGCAGGAATGCCACAGAGGCCAAAGCCGCCCAGCATCACCGTTGCGCCGTCGGCAATGTCGCGTACCGCTTCCTCCGCCGATGCGACGACCTTATTCATTGCGATCTCCCGTGCCACAGCGCGCGTGGCGTATTGCTCCATTCACTTCGCCGATAATGGTACGATGCTTCGATGATGGTTGCGCGCAGAAAATAAAATTTTTCAGGAGTAAGGCGATGCTCAAAGGATTTCGGGACTTCATTTTGCGCGGCAATGTGGTGGATCTGGCTGTGGCCGTTGTCATCGGCGCGGCTTTTACGTCCATTGTCAACTCGCTGGTAGGTGACGTCATTAATCCACTGATTGCAGCTATCGTCAAAAAGCCAGACTTTTCCTATCTGGTGCTGCATCTGCATGGTGGCGTCATCAAGTATGGAAATTTTTTGAATGCGATTATCTCCTTCGCCATCGTTGCCGCCACGATGTACTTCGGCGTGGTGCTGCCTATGGATAAATTTCTGAGGAGATTTCACAAACCCGAAGCCGCTCCGACCACCAAGCCCTGTCCGGAGTGTTTGAGCCAGATTCCGCAGGATGCACGGCGGTGCGCTCACTGCGCCCAGCCGGTTGCGTAGGAACGGTGTGGCGGGAGTGCTTGGCAAGATACGCCCCCAAGTCTGCACGCAAGTGGATGCAGCGTCCGCTTTACAATGAAGAGTGAGTCAGTCTGTTTGACGCGAGGTGCGCATGAGCCAGAGCAAAGAATCCAACGAACTCCGCAAGCTGCCCATGATGCCGATCCGTGACATGGTCATCTTTCCGTTCATGATGACGCCGTTCGTCGTGGGTCGCGAGTCCAGCGTGCGTGCGCTCGAAGAGGCGCTGACCGGCGATCGCAAAATCTTTCTGGCCACGCAGCATGACGCCAGCGTGGATGAGCCACAGCCGCAGGACATTTACCCCATCGGTACCATCGGCAACATTGTGCAAAGCGTCAAAATGCCCGATGGAAACATCAAGGTGCTCGTCGAAGGCGTCGAACGCGCCGAGGTCACCAGCCTGGTGGATACTGACGGCTTCTTTGTCGCCACCGTGCGCGTGCATCCATCGTCGATGGAAATCACCAAGGCCCTCGAAGGCCAGATGCAACACATCACCACGCTCTTCGAGCAGTATTTGAAGCTCCAGCAGTCGCTCAACTTTGAGACCGTCGCCTCTTCCATTCGCATGGATGACCCGGCACGGCTGGCCGACACCATCGCTGCCAATCTGCAACTGCCGATTGAGGAGAAGCAGAAGATTCTCGATCTCTTTGATCCCGCCGCGCGGCTGAATCACATCGCTGGCGTGCTGGAAGTGGAGATCGAAAAACTCAACATGGACCGCAGCATTCAGTCGCGCGTCAAGCGCCAGATGGAGCGCGCGCAGAAAGAGTACTACCTCAACGAAAAAATCAAGGCCATTCAAAAGGAACTGGGCCGCGGCGAAAAAGGCGAGTTTGACGAGCTGAAGAAAAAGATTGAAACCTGCGGCATGCCCAAAGATGTACTGGAAAAGGCGCTGCAGGAGCTAAAAAAACTCGAAGCCATGCCGCCCATGTCGGCAGAGTCCACCGTCTCACGCAATTATCTGGACTGGCTGGTCGCCGTGCCGTGGAAGAAAAAGTCCAAGGAAATCCGCTCGCTCCAACACGCGGAAAAAGTTTTGAACGCCGATCACTACGGGCTGGATAAGATCAAGGAGCGCATCCTGGAGTTTTTGGCTGTGCGCCAGCTGGTCAAAAATCCCAAGGGTTCCATCCTCTGCTTTGTTGGCCCTCCGGGCGTTGGTAAAACCTCGCTCGGCATGTCCATCGCCAAGGCCACGGGCAGAAAATTCATTCGCATGTCGCTGGGCGGCGTGCGCGATGAGGCGGAAATCCGCGGCCATCGCCGCACCTATATTGGCGCATTGCCCGGACAGATTATCCAGTCGATGAAGCGCGCGGGCACAAAAAATCCCGTCTTCGTGCTCGACGAGATCGACAAGATGGCCTCGGACTTTCGCGGCGATCCGGCCTCGGCGCTGCTGGAAGTGTTGGATCCGGAGCAGAACACCAGCTTTCAAGATCACTACCTTGACGTGGAGTATGACCTGTCGCAGGTGCTCTTCGTGGCCACAGCCAACGTGCTGCACACCATTCCCGCAGCGCTGCAAGATCGCATGGAGATTCTGCGCCTGCATGGCTACACGGAAAACGAAAAGGTGGAAATCGCCAAACAGTATCTGATCAAAAAGCAGCGTGAAGCCTGCGGCTTGACCGAAAAGAATATCGTATTTGGCGATGATGCGATTCAGGAGATCATTCGCAGCTATACGCGCGAGGCCGGTGTGCGCAACTTGGAGCGTGAGATTGGCAACCTCTGTCGCAAAGTGGCGCGCCGCGTTGTGAATGAAGGCCCCAAGCACAAGGAAGTGATCACGGCAGCGAATTTGCAGGAGTTGGCCGGCGTCACCAAATATCGCAGTTCGCAAGTACACGAGCACAACGAGATTGGCCTGGTTACTGGTTTGGCGTGGACGGAGGTCGGCGGCAGCATCCTATCGACAGAAGTGCAGGTTCTCGATGGCAAAGGCAAGCTCACGCTCACCGGCCAGCTTGGCGATGTGATGCAGGAATCGGCGCAGGCCGCGCTCTCCTACATTCGCAGTCGTGCGCTTCACCTTGGCCTGGCTCGCGATTTCTATCGCAATGTGGATATTCATGTCCACGTTCCCGAAGGCGCAATTCCCAAAGATGGCCCCTCGGCAGGCATCACCATGGCCACAGCTTTGGCCAGCGCGCTCACGCGCATTCCCGTGCGCCGCGACATCGCCATGACTGGCGAAATTACGCTGCGCGGCACCGTGCTGCCCATCGGCGGATTGAAAGAGAAGTTGCTGGCCGCGCACCGAGCTGGCATCTTTGAAGCAATTATGCCGGAGGAAAATCAGAAGGATCTGACCGACGTCCCAGAGAATTTGAAGTCGGCCATGAAGCTGCACTTTGTTACAACAATGGACGAGGTGCTCAAGATCGCTCTTGCCGGCCCGCTGCCCGAGATTGCAGAAGACGCGCCCGGCGTGCTCACTGGAGTGCCCGCCGCGCGCGGTCCGGAGACCATTCGCCAATAACGCTTAGGCTTTTCGGCAATTCCGCGTGTAGGCAATCTCTGGGTACCCCATGTCTCGTTTTGAGACATGGGGTACTGCAAGCGGGCCAAACAGCCCTCGGTTAGCTGATCACCTTGCTTAGAGATTTGTCGATCGTCTCCTTTGGCACAAAGCCAACGATTTGGTCGGCCACTTTGCCCCCTTTAAAAATCAGCAGGGCGGGAATGCCGCGAATGCCATAGCGCATCGGCGTGGACTGATTCTTGTCCACATCCATTTTCATCACCTTCAGCTTGCCTTGGTACTCCCGGGCCACTTCATCCACGATGGGTGCCAGCGCGCGGCACGGTCCACACCACGCAGCCCAAAAGTCCACCAGAACCGGCTGGCCCGATTGCAGGACCTCCGCTTCAAAGGTCGCGTCATTCACTTCTACCGCCAGTCCTGCCATGAAAAAGCCTCCTGAGAGTTGTTGTTTGTATGTGGCGGATCTCCCGCCTGTCCAACCCTTCAGCATACTAGATGCAACGGGCAGACAATCCGTTACATTGGAATGCATCCAAAAATTTGCAGACGGCAGAAATTGTTTAGGAGACAAGGGATAGGCTGGAAACAGATTTGGCTCCACGCCCCACCAGAAACGCTGGCCGCACGCTACCGGGAGAAACCCTCAGATTGCGCCAGGCGCATGCCATCCATGCTTTGCACGTAGGTGGCCACGCCGCGGTAGAGTGACTCGGCGATGCGCTGCCGGTAGGCGGGCTGGCGCAGGTCGGCGGCATCGCTTGCGTTGGTCAGGAAGGAAATTTCCGCCAGAATGGACGGCATCCGCGCGCCGATGAGCACCATGAACGGCGCTTGACGCACGCCTCGGTTGCGCAGATCAGGATTGCCCGACCGCAGCCCTTGATATAGGGATTGCTGCACATCGGCAGCCAGGCTCCGGGATTCGCCAATTTTGTCGGTGAGCGCGATCTTTTGCACCAAGCCGGAGAGGTCGTGCACGGAAAGCCCCGATCCAGCATTTTCGCGCGCGGCCACGGCCAGCGCATTCGGTGAGCCGGTAAAGTTCAAATAATACGTCTCCACGCCACGCACCTCCGGCTCTGGGCTGGAGTTGGCATGGATCGACAAAAATAAATCGGCGTGTGCGCGGTTGGCGATGGTCGTGCGCTCTTGCAGCGGGATGAAGACGTCGGTCCGCCGCGTGTAGATCACCTGCATGCCCAGCCGCTGTTGCAACAGACGGCCCAGGCGCAGTGCAACATCCAGCACCACAGCTTTTTCTTCCAGTCCATGCGGCCCCAGCGTGCCAGAGTCGTGCCCGCCGTGTCCGGCGTCAATCACAATGCGATGGATGCCCAGGCCCAGCACGCGCGTCATGGAACTGGAGCCTTCGACGAAGGCCGGGCTGTCTTGCGCAGTGGAATCATCCATTGCAGGAACAACA
>JAJZMO010000106.1 GCA_021798235.1 Acidobacteriota bacterium
TCATCAGCCGCACGGGAACTGCTTCGCCGATTGCTTTCAGGACGCGCAGCCCGGTAGCCTGGGCCAACGCCTCCTCACGGCGGCGTTTCTCCTGCTCTGCCTTAAATGTGGGATCGGCAGTTGTCCGCTGCTTTTTCGGATGATGCACCGGGCAATCGGGATTGACGCAAACCCGGCGGAGTTCGCCTTTCTCGCTGCCTTCGGTGACGATGGCCTCGCTGGTGAACCGGCACGTCTTGTATTCCGGCCAGTCGCGCTGCTCTTTCTTCTGCGGCTTGTCCTGCCGGATTTCGACGTACTTGTTACGCGGGATCGCCGCGCTGCCTTCGGCGGGTTTGCCGTAGGCCGTGGTGATCTGTACCAACTTCGGTTTGGCGGCGATGATCTTCGCAACGTGCGCGTTGACTTTCATCTGGTAGCAGTCCGGCGAAGTACAGGAATCATGGCGCGTGGCCATGCCCTCAAAGAGAAGCGTGTTGTGTCCGGTACGCTTCGGGCAATCCATGCAAGAGCCAGCATCCGGCACAAGCTGCGCGTCCTGCTTCGAGAACGGTGCGGACGCGAGCTCCAGCAGAATGTTGTGTTCGATCCATTGCTGTAGATTGCGAACGGGCAACAGGATGCGCTTTGACTTGCTGGCGCTGCCATATTGCTCCTGATAGCAAGCGGCGAGAGCTTGCTCCTGCTGCTGTGGCTGGAGCTTCGCCAGTAGCAGCGCGTGGCCGATGCCAATCTCATCTTTTGAGAACGCCTCGACCACGGCGGGGACAAGCTCGGCGAGGCGGGTACGAGCGAGTACATACCCCGGATGCTTGCCGCACTTGGCTGCAATCTGCTCGATGGAATACTTTGGCTCCTCCAGATGCAACAGCGCGACGTAGCCGCGAGCTTCCTCCAGCGGATGTACATCGCGGCGTTGCAGGTTCTCCACGATGGACATTTCGAGCGCCTGAGCATCGGTGAGTTGGACGATGCGGACAGGCACAGATTCGGCCTCGGCCATTTTTGCAGCGCGATAACGCCGTGCGCCAGCGACGATCTCAAAACTACGTTCATTCAAGGGCCGTACCAGCAGGGGCGAGAGAACGCCTTGACTGCGAATGCTGTCGGCCAGTTCCTTCAGGGCCGCGTCCTCGAAGATGCGGCGCGGGTTGGTCTTCGATTCGGTCAATACGGCAAGGGGAAGATTGCAGTATTCGGTGTTTGCAATGCTTTGAGTAGACATGATGCGTTTCTCCTTTGGTTGAACGTGCGCAGAGTGGGAGAGCGGACAGCCGCTAGCCATCCGCCCATTGGTTGCGACGGACTAACTGGCGACTGCCATTGCATCTGTTGGCTGCTGCTCGATTTCTGGCTTGGTTTCCAGTGCCGCCAGAATGACAGCGCTGGCTTTCTGGATGACTTCCAGACTTTCGGCCAGCAGCGATGCGTTGCCGTGGTAAAGCTGGATGTAGTCGGCGGATGCTGTCCCTGTCTCCAGTCCAACGGCCTTGCTCACTACGAACGCGATGGCCTCGGCTTCGGTCTCGCGGACTGTCTTCGTGGTCTGAGTGCGGCGCTCGGCCTTGTGCAACATTTCGTGCGCCAGTTCATGCACAAGGGTTGCGAACTCCTCGGCCTTCGACTGACCGGGCAGCAGAACAATCTTGCCGCCGTAGCTCATGCCCATTGCTGGCGCGATGCGCTCGTTGAACTCAAGCTCGATACCTTGCGCGGTGACGAACTCGATCAAGCGGTCGCGGTTTTCTCCAGCATCGCCCGTAACGCTGGCGTGTGCGGGAAGCTCTTTGCCTTCGGTCTGTGAAATATCGAAGACATACACGGCGCGAAAGCCGACTAAGACAGGGACATTTTGTTTGGTGATGTCCTGCTCGGCCTCGGCATCCTTCTTGCGCTTGGTGCCAATCATCGGCGCAAGAATCTGAATGCCTTTCTCGCCTTTCTTCACGCGGCGGCCAAGCTGATTCCACGCATAGAGTCCGGCAACGCGGGTTGCGTCGGGCTTCTGCCGTGCGATCTGCAAGATGTTGCCAAAACTGTAATTGTGAAAGTGACTCATCGCCGTTAGATAGGAAGTGAGTGCGTCACTGCGTCCTGCTTCAAGCTGCTGGATGAGAAAAGTTACATTCTCGCGGATGAGCTTCTGCGTAGCGTTTTCATTGCGCGGCGTGCTGTTGCTGCTATGGTTGGTGTTAGTTGATAGCATTGTTTTTCTCCTTGGTGTCCCGTTCGGGAGTGGTTTGTCCTTCACCAAGCGCAGCGGACAAACCCGGACGAACGGGCACCAAGGCAGAACGAGGGCAGCGGAGGTGGGAGGCTGGAGGCAGAGCGCGACCAGTGCCAAACGCGCACTATCGTTTGGCGCGCAGACGGCGCTAGCCCGAACAGACTCAGGCAGGCCCGTTCAGCGCAGCATCATGCGCTGGGCCGTCCACCATAGCGGCACGAAGTGGATAAAAGGCGCGCAGAGTGCCACCGAGAATTTAAGGATTGGTGTTTGGATAAGGTTAAGGAAGGATTTACTTATGTGTTAAGAAACTGATACATAGACATCTCAGCCATCACGCCGTTGCCCAGCCTGATGACAACACCTCTGCTTGTTCCAGAACCGTCAGCGTAGCCTTCTCTTGCTTGTCAGGCGGGTAGCCATATTTTCTGAGGATGCGTTTCACCAGCACACGAAGATGTGCTCGGACATTCTCACGGACTGTCCAGTCAATAGTCGTATTCCGGCGCACAGTCTCCACCAGTTCTCGCGCAATCATCTTCAAGGTATCGTCGCCAAGCACTTTGACGGCGCTGTCGTTCACTTCAAGTGCATCGTAGAAAGCAGTCTCATCTTCGGTGAGTCCAAGTTCAATACCGCGGGCTGCCTCTTCCCGAATGTTCTTGGCAAGCGCAATGAGCTCTTCGATAATCTGAGCTGCTTGGATTGCCCTGTTCTGATACTTGCGTAGGTTGCCTTCCAGCAACTCTGAAAAGAGCTTGGCTCTCACGGCGTTGTGGCGCGAGCGAATCTTTATCTCATTGTTCAGCAGCTTGCGTAGTAACTCGATTGCGAGGTTCTTCTGTGGCATCTGGCCAAGAGAGTCCAGGAACTCATCCGACAGGATGGATATCTCTGGCTTTTTTAGCCCCGCAGCCGAAAAGATGTCGATGACACCATCCGTAATCACGGCTCTGGAGACGAGTTGCTGAATGGCAGCGTCCAGCTCGTACTCTGGGCGGCTCTGCTGATTGACCGATTTATTAAGGACGCTACGCACGGTCTGAAAAAATCCCACATCGTCGCGTATCTCCAGTGCACTCTCGTGCGGCACGGCAAGAGCAAATGCCTTGGATAGCTCGGTCACGGCCTGGGTCAGGCGGTTCTTGCCGTCCTCTTGGCGAAGGATATGTTCCTGTGCGGCAGGCAGCAGCGCCAACCGCTTCTTTGAAGTCTTGCTGCTCCAGTCCGTCCAGTCGAATCCATGAAAGAGTCCGCAGCATATCTCGTACTTTGCCCGCATGACATCGACAGCTTCTTCCTGCGGGATGGCAGTACGCCCGAGTCCGCCGCTTTCTGTGTAGAGCGTCAGAGCTTGCTTCAGTTCATGCGCGATGCCGAGGTAGTCCACCACCAGCCCGCCGGGCTTGTC
Source organism: Acidobacteriota bacterium (assembly GCA_021798235.1). The sequence continues at coordinate 3,639 of JAJZMO010000106.1, forward strand.
TTTGAATACCCGGTTCACGCGGGCGATGGCCTGCATCAGTCCGTGACCGCGCATCGGCTTGTCCAGATACATCGTGTGCAGGCACGGAACATCGAAGCCTGTAAGCCACATGTCCCGGACGATAGCAATCTTGAATGGATCTTTCGCTGCTTTGAATCGTTTATCCAACGCCTTTCTGCGGCGCTTGTCGCGGATGTGCTGTTGCCACTCCGGGCCATCGGATGCCGAACCAGTCATGACAACCTTCAGCATTCCTGCATCGTCGCTGTCGCTATGCCAGTCCGGGCGCAGCTTCACGATCTGGTTATACAGGTCGATGCAAATGCGTCGGCTCATGCAGACGATCATCGCCTTGCCGTCCATTGCGTCCAGCCGCTCCTCGAAGTGGCGGACAATGTCCTCCGCCACAACCTTCAGGCGATTCTCCGCTCCAACGATTGCCTCCAGCGCGGCCCACTTGGTTCGCAGTCTTTCGCGCCGCTCGACCTCTTCGCCCTCCGTCACTTCATCGAAGTTTTCGTCGAGCTTTGGTTTCTCACTCGCATCCAGTTGCAGCTTGGCCAGGCGGCTTTCGTAATAGATCGGCACCGTCGCCTTGTCTTCGACGGCCCGCTGAATGTCGTACACGCTGATGTTGTCGCCAAAGACAGCGCGAGTATTCGCGTCGGCCTTCTCAATCGGTGTGCCCGTAAATCCGATGAACGACGCACCCGGCAAGGCATCGCGCATGTGCCGGGCAAAGCCGTCGATAAAGTCGTACTGGCTGCGATGGGCCTCATCAGCAATCACGATCACGTTGCGGCGGTCTGTCAGCGCAGGATAGCGGTCGCCTTCGCCGGGCATAAACTTCTGGATGGTCGTAAAAATCACGCCGCCGGAAGAAACCGACAGCAACATGCGCAGATGCTCGCGATCCTCTGCCTGCACTGGAGCCTGGCGCAGCAGTTCGTGGCAGCGGGAAAAGGTGCCGTAGAGCTGGTCGTCCAAGTCGTTGCGGTCGGTCAGCACCACAATTGTCGGATTCTCCAGATGCGGCTCCAACACCAGCCGCCCAGCGTAAAAAGCCATCGTCAGGCTTTTGCCGCTGCCCTGCGTATGCCACACCACGCCCACTCTTCGATCGCCAGCTTGATTCGAGGCATCCAGCGTCGCCGCCAGCGCGCGGTTCACTGCGTGGAATTGGTGATAGCCCGCAATCTTTTTTGTCAGCACACCGCCGCCCTCATCTTCAAAGACGATGAAGTAGCGCAGGAAATCCAGCAGACGTCGTTTCTCAAACAGACCTTGCACCACAACCTGCAACTGCGGTACCGTTGCCGGAGCTAGTTCCTCGCCTTCAACGGTGCGCCACGGCATAAACCGCTCCGTGGTCGCCGTCAGCGAGCCAACCCGCGCCTCCAGTCCGTCGGAGACGATCAGCCATTCGTTATAGGTGAAGAGGGATGGAATCTGCGCCTTGTACGTCTGGATTTGCTCGAAGGCGCTCCAGATTGTTGCGTTCTCGTCCGCAGGATTCTTCAACTCCATCAGTGCGATGGGCAGCCCGTTTAGAAAGATCAGCACGTCGGGCCGCCGATTGTTCTGGCCCTCCACCACAGTGAACTGGTTCAGCGCCACCCAATCGTTGTTGTCCGGGTCGTCATAGTCGATCACCCGCACCAGCGCGCCGCCAATCGAGCCATCCGGTCGCGTGTACTCCACGGTCACGCCTTCCACCAGATAAAGATGCAGCGCATGGTTGCGGGTCACCAGTGTTGGCGCGTCGATGCGTGTCAGTCGCCGGTAAGCGTCTTCGATGGCCTCCTGTGGCAGCGCGGGGTTCAGTCTGCGGAGCGCCTGCCGCAGCCGTCGCTCCAGAATTACATCGTGGTAGCCGGGGTCGTCACGCTCGGCGGCTGGCTCCCCGGCGGCAATCTCCGGGCCATGCAGAACCGTGTAGCCCAATCGCTCCAACCATTCGAACGTGGCTTCTTCTACAGCGGATTCGGTGAACGAGCGTGGCATCTTCTATTCCTTGAATCCAGAATGATCGAGATTCTGGATTATTGGTGCGAAGACATCCCTAAATCTTTCCAGAGTTGCTCTTAACCATGCCTGCTGTGCTGGCCATGCGCTGTCATCGGAGAAATCACAGGGCTTTCGGATAAAAACGCGACACTGCGTATTCTCGGGCGGGTTATACCAGCAGAGGGGACCACCGAATGCGGTTTCAATCCTTTCTTTATTGCTTGCAATCGCTGAATAGCGCTTTTGTCCATCTATAATAAGTTCGACGCGTAGCTCTGGCCCTGTTGCGCCTGACGACCCCTTACCCGAAGAAATAATTGAGGCTAAATGAAACCCCACCTTACCAATCGAGTGCGTCATCCAGTGCTGAGGCGATGC